>CAYFVL010000214.1:0-10609 GCA_964346405.1 uncultured Fibrobacterota bacterium | reverse complement strand
GGGGAGATACCTTGAGCATTTTTCTACAATGAATCGCGCGCCGGCTTACGTCCCGACCGTCGGGACCGTGAGTTGGTTGCGAAACTTGGGCTAAGACGTAACGGGAGCGCAAAGGATATATAAAGTGAAATTTCTTTTGGTTTACCCCTCCTGGCCCAAGCTCGAGCACCAGACGGAATTCCACTTGCCGCCCCACGGACCGACGGTGATGGCCGCTGAGATTCCTGAATGGGTTGATGTGCGATTTTGCGATGAAAACGTCCAGGAAATCCCTTTCGATGAGCCTTGGGATTTCGTGGGAGTTTCCGTTATGCTCACCAGTCAACTTCCGCGGGCCTTCTCGATAGCACACAGGTTTCGCGACTCCGGCGTTAAGGTGGTTTTCGGCGGCATCTCCGCCATGCTTCATGCGAATGAGGTAAAAACGCACTGCGACTGCCTGTTTTTCGGCGAGGTCGAGGGACGGCTCGAACAGGTGTTCAGCGACCACCGAAATGATCGCCTGAAACCGGTGTACAACTATCACGAGAACTTTCCGGCAATTGATCTGGTCGGTCCGGCTCGCAGATCCATTCTGGATATGGAACGGTATCGGTATAAGGGTTTGGCCATGGCCGAACTGTTCCATGCTTCACGCGGATGTCGGTTCAACTGTTTCCCCTGTTGCACACCGTTTCTTGGCGGTAGACAGTTTCGGCCGCGTCCCATGGAACGTGTCGCCGAGGAACTCGCTACCATAGGGGGCGAACGGTTGTTTGTTGTCGATAATTCCCTGGCGCAGAACAAAGAATGGGAAATGGAGCTGTTCAAAACGATGGCGCCGTACAAAAAGTTCTGGTGCTCTCATCCCATTGAAGACGATGATGAAGTTCTGCGACTCGCTTACGAAGCCGGGGCATGGTACGTTTACCAGGCGGTGTTCGATACATCCGACTATATTCGTAACAGGATAAAAAGATACAAAGACAACGGTATCGGGGTCGAGGGAACCATCATTCTCGGAATGGACGAGCATACCGAGGATGAGATAAAGCGACTGGTAGATTTTCTTCTGGAAGTAGAACTTGATCTTGCGGAGTTCACGATCTTGACCCCGTTCGCTCACACTCCGATTCGTCGGCAATTCGAGAAGGAAAAACGTATTCTCACCGATGATCATCTTCTCTACGATGCGGGGCATGTGGTGTATCGTCCCAGGAACATGACACCCGAAAAACTGCGGGAAATGTATCATTATGCCTGGGAAACGTTTTATGCCGACGAGCCTCAGGCGTATAAAATGTACAAACTTTACAAACGGTTGATGAGTAGACCGAAATCTTCGGATTCGCCGACGGGGCGACCACATGATGCGTGAGGCGTATGTGACCGGAGTGGGCATGGTTTCCGCTCTGGGAGCCGGAGCGCAACTCCACGGCGAGGCTGTAAAAGCGGGCCGCGGAGGTTTGTCTTCCCAGTCCTTTTTTGACGGGGTTCCTCCCGACCCCTGCATATGCGGCATGGTACCCGACTCTGTTTTGTCCCGTGATTTAGAAGACACCGCGGCCGACCGTGCCGATCGGCTTCTGGACCTTGCTGTGGGGGATTGCGTTATAAACGCCGGTTTGAGCGACTTTTCCTCTACCGATATGATTATCGGGAATACGCTGGGAAATATGCACGCCGGATCACGGTACTACCGTCAACTTCGACAGAAAACCGGACCGGACCCCAAATCTCTGCGGGGTTTTCCGGGGTGCGCTCCCGTATCGCGAGTCGCCCAAATGCGCGGGATTGGGGGACGTCGATGGGCTGTTTGCTCCGCATGCGCCGGTGGGACCGTTGCCGTGGGGCGTGGGTTTTTGCTGGTTGGCGGAGGAATGAGTGAATGTGTACTTGCCGGAGGATTTGATGCATTATCCCCTTTTGTCGTTGCCGGATTCGCCTCTCTCAGGCTCGTTTCTCCACGAGAGTGCAAACCGTTCGATGTCGATCGCGACGGATTGAATCCCGGTGAAGGCGCCGCGGTTCTCGCGGTTGAAACCCGAAAGCATGCCAAAGCGCGTGGAGTCGGTCTGTTGGCCCGCATCGAGGGATTCGGCGGCGCGCTTGAGGCCTATCATCATACCCGAGCCGATCCGGAGGGTACGGGGGTGGAAACGGCGATTAGAAAAGCCCTTTATATGGCCGGAGTCGGTCCCGATGCGGTGGATCACGTACATCTGCACGGAACCGCCACGCCGGCGAATGACCTTTCAGAGTACAATGGATGTCGCGCTGTTTTCGGTCGGCGGTTACCTGAAATCCCGGTTTGCTCAACAAAGTCGATGACCGGACATACGTATGGCGCCGCTGGTGCATTGGCGGCCGGTTTTGGTATCCTTTCCCTGCAAACCGGTATGGTGCCTCCAACACTGCATCATGAACGACTCGACGAGCGATTTATTGGCCTCTCGGTGTCCTCGCGTCCGGTATTGAGTCATCCGGGGCGAGTTGTAACTGTGTCGCTCGGGTTTGGAGGAGAGGCATTTGCGTTGGTGCTTTCCAAGGTGGTCGGTGAATGAACATAATTGCGTCCATTGACCAAATCGGATTGATTCTCCCCGGAACTCATGAAACCGAAGGGCTTTGTTCCGCGGTCCGTGACAGTATCTCCAACAGAATGCATCGGATCGGCGAAATTCCGCTTCCGTGGGGAGCGAACGTTCGTTCGCTTCGACGAACGGCGCGCCTGACCCGCCTGGCGCTCTATGCTTCGGACATTGCATATCATGGTGCGCGGTATTCGGGCGCCGATACCGGGTTGTATGTCGGGTTGACTCACGGCGCCACCTCCCTTTTAAAAGAGTTCCACGATTATCTTTACGATTACGGTCCCGATTCCGCGAGTCCCAATGCCTTCTCGAATGGCGTGACCAATACCCCGATGTCGGCAATATCCCGGCATTTCGGGATAACCGGTGGGGGATGCACTCTGGTCGGTCGACAGAATGTGGGTTTGGAGGTGCTGCGCCATGCCGCGCTTTCTCTGAATATGGGGGAGCACAAACAATGTCTCGCCGGAGTGGCCGAAGAGTACTCGGAATTGGTGGAAAATGCTTACCGGGGATGCGTCCGGAATGGAAACGGCAGGTGGGAGCGGAGACCTGAACCGATGGGAGAGGGAGCCGTGTTCGTTCGTTTGGCCAGTGCCGATCAGGGTGGAGTTCTCTACACGGCCCTTGACGGAATCAGCGGGTTACGTCCCGACCTGATCGTGACCGACCTTTCGGTCAATGCCTTGCGTAGAGGGGGGTATCATGCGTTACGGCTTAGTTTGAAGGCGTCGTCGGTTCCGATGCCCCCGGTACTGGGATTGGGCTCGGTTTTCGGGGAACTTCATTCAGTGAGTTCGATGCCAACAGTGGCGGTTGCGCGGGATATCGTGCTGCATCAAACCCCCTATCCCTCGCAGCTTCTGATGCCCGGCCGGCCGGAGGAATCGGATGTCTCGGTCGGTTCTCGTATACGTACCGTCCTTATCGTGTCGTTTGGGGCCGACAGCTCCGTTTCCTTCGGGATGGTTTCGCATTCCGATAAGTCCTTCTCATGAACAGGAGGAGAATTCTGCAATCAACATGCATTTCGACGGTACTTGTTTCGGTTTTGTTTGTTTTTCCGGCCTCGGGAACCGAATTGGACTTGGTAAAACGAGCCGATTCCCTATTTGCCGAGAATAGCGAGATCACAGATGTAGGCGTATGGCGGAAAAAACCGCGCGTTTACTATGGCCTGGCACTCAGGACAATCAATGTCGCCGATTCGGTTGTCTGGAAGAAGATTGAATCATTTGAGCGGTATGGCGAGATCTTTCGATACATTCACAGTTTTCGGAGAATCCGAGACGAATCCATACCCGAGGATCGTCCCGTGTATCTTTTCGAGGCCCGGGCGGCAATGATGGAATACTGGGGAATCGTGCGTGTCGAAAGAATAACGCGGGAAAAAGACGGTACTTTATATATGTATATGAAGCAGGTTTCGGACAGCGCCCTTGTTGAACGTTACCGTCCGGCCTGGCCGGGGCTCTTTCTCCTGGAAAGCCATGACTTGACCATGCGGTTTTCGGTGAGAAAATCGGGTAACGGAACAACCAAGGCGGGGTTTACCGCGGTGGTTGAGCCTGATTTTTATGTGCCCGGATGGTTATACAATCTGGCGTCACGTAAAGTTTTTCCACGGTTTATAGAGGATTTGGAGAATGCGGTTACTTCGGTCGAAATCGACTATTAGGATTGTTGTCGCACTTGTGCTGTGGGGCATGGTCGACTGCGGGAGGAGTGAGGAACCGGAGGTAACCGTTCCGGTTGTAGTCCCCGAGATCGTACGTGTCCTGCCGCATGATGAAAATGCGTTTACCCAGGGACTGGTATACCACGGGGATCGGTTGTGGGAAAGCACGGGGAGATATGGACAGTCGTCTCTGCGAATTCTGGATTCTGAGTCAGGTGAGATCCTGAATCGCCGGCCTGTCGAGCGGGTTTTCGGCGAAGGGCTGACAATTTCCAAAGATCGAGTGGTACAACTGACCTGGAAAGCCGGAAAAGCATTCGTTTATTCAAGCAAATCGCTCGAAAAGGTCGGTGAATTCCGGTATTCGGGAGAAGGCTGGGGACTGACAAATGACCGAGACATCTTCATCATGAGTAATGGGAGCGACACTTTGTTCTTTCGAGACCCGGGGTTTTCCGTCGTTCGCAAGCTTCCCGTTACCCATCGTGGCCGCCCGCTCAAGCAACTGAACGAACTCGAATTTGTACGAGACAAAATTTATGCGAATGTGTGGTATAGTGATTATATCTTCGAAATCGATCCGTCCACCGGACGTGTCGAGCGCATGATAGACTGTAGAAAAGCGGCTTCCAGAATCATGAATCGTCTTGAAGAGCAGGTGCTCAACGGAATCGCTTACAATTCGGAGACCGAGACTTTCTATATTACCGGTAAGGATTGGCCGTTTCTTTTTGAGGTGAGGATTCCTTGATCGAATTCCTTGGGCTGTCGCATTCACTCTCCCTCTTTAGTTGGAGTGTATCCGTGTGACGGCAGCGCCGATATTTCGGCAGAATTGGCAACCGGCAAACGACCAAGTCAGACCAGAGCATCCATTTTGCGGTATACTATTGCCGGGGCAATGCCGTCTATAGAAAGCCGGAATCGCAGGCTCGTAGCCATTGAAACGCTTAATCAATTGAGATCCAATCCGGGAACCGCCGGAATCGGCCTGCGTTGACTGCATCTCCCCCAGTTGACTCAAAACAAAGCATTTTTCGGTATCAGGCTGAATAATCAAGTGTTATTTCCGGGAAAGGTGATGTAATGGTTTCGTATATTCGACGATTGGTTGTCTTACTTCTGATGGCTTCATGCTTTGTAGCGGTGCATGCTCTGGAGAGTCATCCTCGGTTGTTTCTTACCCAATCCAAGCTCGATTCCCTCAGGGATGCGGTTGCCGAACCGGGGACTCACCATTTTGCCGCATTCAATGCAATGAAAGCGCGGGTGGATAAAAACGATCTCGATATCTATATAATGAGCATGAACTACGCTCGCGTATTCCGCGCTCGTGAGGCAGCTCTGATCAGTCTTCTTAGCGGTGAAGACCGGTATTCCGATACCGCCTTTCAGCTTCTGGCGGCGGTGGTAACCGAACCCGACCCGTCCAACGCCCGACAACCGGACAGCGGGTACGGACTGGGGCGAGGGGTAACCGGATTCAATTTCGCACTTGTCTATGACTGGCTGTATAATACATGGACTCCGCAACAACGCGATTACATCCGGTCTGTTATTGTGCGATCGATCGGCGAATGGACCGAACTCGAGCGGAATGAGAATGGGGAAGTGGATTTCCACGGCAACCATTTGTGGGAACCCTACCAATCCAATTGGGTTCCCGTATGTACCGGTGCACAGATAACCATGATGCTTTCGGTGTACCTTGAGAACTCGACCGAGACGGGCAATTTCTACCAGGAGCCGCTTACCGGTTACTCAGATCGATATGATCACCTGAAAGAAATTTTACTGAAACATATTCAGGCTACATACGGCAATCTCGGATTGACCAACGAGGGGATGGATTACGCGGAATTCGCCGGACAGATTCTGGTACCTACGGTAATTGCAATGGCCGATGCCGGGGATCGGGATCTGTTTGATACATGCCAAACACGCCAATGGTGGAAATGGCTCGAATATGCCGTACCATCCTCCGCTCGTTGGGGCGCCCACATGCAGAGTGGAGTGGATGGAGGATGGCTCTTTACAAACGGTTGGAGCAGCGCATTGTTTGGTCTGATCCCGCCATCCGAACAGGATGTCTACCGCCACTGTTATGATCTCTTCTGCGGAACCAAATCGCCCCTTCCAGACAGCCTCAGCTTCGACTGCAATTTCGGGGGAACGGCATTTTCGATAATCATGTATCCCATGTCCCCTTTTCATGGGCTCCCGGAAGCATGGAGGCCAAGCATGGTAGGTGATACAGGTCACGGAAATTTTTACTTTCGTAACCGGTTTTCCGGCCCGGATGATATCCTTTTCTCGGTCTACGGCGACAAATGGTGGAATAAGGGGACTTGGAATCAGGCGGAGGCGCTTGATATACGCCTCTTTGCCTATGAAACCAGGTTTTTCGGTGGTCCCGGAAAAACAAAGGATATGAAAAACTACAGTTCCTTGCTCGTCGATGGTAATGCCTGGGGTTCAAAAGTTCCCGGGAAAAAAAACGTAAATGGCATTGGAGGTTATCGTCATTCGACCTTGGCGCAGAACGGAGGGTATGTTATCGTCGAGGGTGGTGAACAATATGAACTGATCGGGTGTGACTCGGTATTTCGGCACTGTTCGGTTGGATTCGGAACCGATCGCCATACTATCGCGGTACTTGACCAGGTCTACTCGACTCAACATCATTCCTATGATTGGCAGTTGAATCCCGGCAATGAGGATAACAGCGACGGCATTATGGTCACGACCGGCACCGAAGACCAACGTCCTTATTTTATACTACATGGAAGAGACGACGGCTACGTAAAGGGATGGGTGTTGTATCCCGAGATTGTCGAAATGCCCACAGCGAACCGAGATGCAGTCGCTCCGTTCAAAATCGGAACCGAAGGGGAAGAACAACAGATTTTCATTGTTATGGAGGTCGGAAAGGGGATACCTTCCGAAGCCGCATTCGAAGGTGGGGGACTTTCGCGGAAGATTACATTCGGAGAGAACACCGTGTCCTACGATGCTGCTACAAACAGAATTCTCGGCGCCTCCGACGAAGTCGCTGCTCGTCAATTCCGGGCGGATGTCGTGGTTGATAAAAGAAATCTCTCGGCACGATATGCCGGCCATGGACGTGGATTCATTATCGATATTCCTTCTTCCTTTGTCGGGGGACAACTCACTCTCGTTGATGCGCGAGGAGCGCTGATTGCATCGGATCGGGTTTATGCAGGGGCGCAAGTCTCGCTACATACCGGCAATAGTGCTTTAGCTCCGGGCATGTACTATGTCGTTCTGAACAAAGAAAACGTTCGACAGGTTCAATCTGTACTTGTATCCGGAAGGTAGCGCGGGAAATCATTGACTACCCGCCGGCACGCGTGTTGCGCCGTGAACTCGTGAAAACGAGTTTCTGTGAACGGGGGAGTTGCCCATGGATCTGAAACCGGCCATGTTGTACGATAAATTGGGTGATGGAGCGGTGAAGTGTCACCTCTGTGCCCACGGATGCCGAATTCAGCCGGGGAAACTGGGCATTTGCCTGGTTCGCGAAAATGTCGACGGATCATTGTTCTCGCATGCTTATGGTCGCGTCGTTTCCTACAATGCCGATCCGATCGAAAAAAAACCACTTTACCATGTACTGCCTGGAAGCAGGGCATTTTCGGTTGCGACGTTCGGGTGCAATTTCAGGTGCGATTTCTGCCAGAACTGGCAGATATCACAGATCAATGAAGAGAATTTTTCCCGGCGGATCGGCTATCCGATGACGCCGCGGGAAATCGTAGATACGGCACGTGCTCAGGGGTGTCAAAGCATCGCTTACACGTACACTGAGCCAACGATCTTTTTTGAGTATGCATACGAAACGGCGCGTATCGCTCACGAAGAGGGGCTGCTGAATGTGTTTGTCACCAATGGTTTCATGACCCGGGAGGCGTTGAACACTATTGAGCCGTATCTCGATGCCTGCAACGTTGACTTGAAATCATTCCGAGACGAGTTTTACCGTCGACAGTGCGGCGGACGGCTTGAACCTGTGCTTTCTTCGATCAAGACTATGCGCGAACTGGGAATCTGGGTGGAGGTGACAACCCTTGTCATACCCGGACAAAATGATTCGTATGAAGAACTGGACGACATCGCACGGTTCATCGGTGACACCGACGAGAACATACCGTGGCACATTTCACGATTCCATCCCGATTACAAATCGACCATTGCCGTTCCTACTCCATCGGCTACCCTCGAAACCGCGAGGGCTCGTGGGGAAGCACACGGGCTGAAGTATATCTATATCGGAAATATTGCGGCTACGAGTAATACACGGTGTGCTTTCTGTGGAGAAACTCTCATTCAGAGAAGCGGCTGGTCACAGAGTATCGGCAATATCTCCGAGGGTGTGTGCGGCAAATGCGGGGGACCGGCTCCAGGCATCTGGTGATCGATCCGGAACCGTCTCTTCACCCCGCAATCCTTCCAGTCGCGGAAAAACGAAAACTGTCAGCCTGTTTCACTCATGAGTTGTCGAGCTTCCTTCTTTAATTGAGGATGTTGATGATTGGTGACGGGAAGATCGAGTACCTTTTGTAAGTGCTCACGGGCCTCATTTTTTTGATTGGCCGAAATAAGCGTACGAGCCAGCTCAAGGTGGGCGAACATGTTATCGGGCTCCAGCTCCAAAGCCCTCCGTAGGTGACCTTCGGCTTCTTCCAAAGAGGCTTCGGGAACATCTCCCAGGAACATACGGGCAAGGCTCTTGACGAAGTCACCGGTTGTCGCCACCCGCTGGAGATACCCACCCAGTACAACCCGGGCCGGGGCGTAGTTCGAGTCCAATGCGATCGCTTTCCTTATGTTATCGTTGACTTTCGAAGAAAGTCTCACTTTTTGCTGTGGTCCGCTGTTGTCTGCCAAATTGGCCGCGGTGGCCCCCGCGAGAAACCAGGACATCATCGAATCGGGGTACTCCTCTTTCATCTGTTCGGCTTTGTCGAGTGCTTTTCGATAGTACTCATGTTCGCCGGTATCCTCCCCGACATCGTTCAATGCGCGAGTGAACTTCATCAAAGGCTCATAACGGTCGGGACACTGTTCATGGGCCTCGCGATACATTTCGAGCGCTTCTTTATTCTGGAAATCTTTGTAGTACTCATCAGCTTTTCTCAACAGTGACTCGCATTTCGGAGTCTCTTCGGCCGAGACCACCGGCACCACAAAGGTTAGCCATGCAAAAACTGTAAAAAATCTTCTCATTTTCTTTTCCCTCTTTTCGGTCGCACTTGGAGCATTTTTTGCTAATTTTCCTTGCCTGCGAAACTTGGGATAAACCTACATTATTGCGCCTTTACAAGGCAAACGGCATGCCTGAAACCCACACGAATCACTCGATGTGCAGAATGAAAGTAGTATGAGAAGAAACAATGAGAAATATTCCCGTACTACCTATTTCGGCATTCAATTTGCTCCCCTATATGTATTGAAATAGGGATTGGAATACTAAAAGATCCGTCAAGACTCAAGCGTGTCGAATAAATTAAACGAGGGTAAGGAGGTAGATCATGGATACCGGAAAAGCACTAGTTGCGGGGCTCATCGCCGGAATCGCAGGTACGATTCTGCTTGCATTGGGCAGGGTGATCGGGATTCCGATCAATATAGGGATGCTACTGGGAACGATGCTGGGGCTTGCGCCCGGCCCGTCGACCTGGTTTGTCGGATTTATAATCCATTTGGTGGTATCGGCCGTCCTTGGGATTTTGTACGCATCGGGATTTGAGTACCTTACTCATCGCTCCGGTGCAGGAATCGGAATTGGGTTTTCGATTCTGCATATCCTGGTTGCGGGGCTTGTGATGGGTGCGATCCCGATGTTGCATCCCATGATTCCCGAGGTAATGGCGGCACCCGGAGTATTCCTTGCGAATCTTGGGGCTGCAGCCGTGGTGATGTTTCTGATATTGCACTTAGCATTCGGCGCGATCGTGGGTGCGATGTACCGCCCGGTTCTTCATCCAAGAACGGCTCGCGGCGGCGAACGTCACGCTCATGCGTAACCTGAACAGTTGATACGCTTTGGAAACAGAAATGGAGAGGTCTGGGCACGATCCCGGGCTTCTCCTTTTTTTTTGCTCTGCAGGCCAATCCCGCGGTCCGCAGGTGATAAACGGCAGTGCCGGTCGCAAGTCCGGGTTGCGGCTTTCTTGACCCAGGTTTCGCAGTCAACTCACGGCATACCGCTCTACCCCTCGGCATTTCGGCTCCGCTCACTTCGACACCGCTCGGGACATCGCCTCGACTCCGCAGTGCAGCGCAGCGCAATACATCGCTCCGCTCACTTCGACACCGCTCAGTGCAGCGCGGTACG
>CAYFVL010000213.1:0-10637 GCA_964346405.1 uncultured Fibrobacterota bacterium | reverse complement strand
AATCGCGCGCCGGCTTACGCATAATGCCGTGAGTTGGTTGCGAAACTTGGGTTAGAAGCTGTTGCATTCTTTTCCGCCGTCCGGCTCACTCAGCCCGACACCATCGGCATGCCTGTGATGGCCTGCACTTCAGTGCGGAAAACTGTTGGGCCGGTTGGGAACTCTCGAAACCAGCAGACCCTGAGTTGTTGTCTAACGCTGTTCCGGCACTAAAGCGCCGGCTATCATTGATTTGATTGGAATGGAATGGTCTTACAAATTCAACTTGCCGGTCTTTCGTTTTTGTGGAGCTGAGCGCGAAACCTGATTCATAACGCCGCCTTGAGCAGTGATAACTATCTCCATATCTTTTGATAAGTATTTCCCATGCCGACCCCTTATCTTCATTATGAGCGCAATTTGGTTTTGGCGCCGGCCTTTGGTTCCGACGAGATCCGTACTACACAAAGGAGTTATAAATGGGACTGTCCACGAGCGTTTCCGCTGTTTTAATTCTCCTTCTTGCCGGCCTTGGCTATTCATCCGAGATTATCTACCTTGAAGCGGAAGCATTCGAGGAGCACGGCGGATGGGTTATCGATCAGCAGGGAATGGATCGTATCGGCTCGGCCTACCTCAACGCACATGGAATGGGAATCCCCACCGCCGATGCCGTTACCAGTATCGACGTGGAAACCGCGGGGACCTACAATGTATTCGTACGAACACGCGACTGGGTTCGTCCGTACGGTCCGGGTCGCTTTCAGGTCCTCGTTGATCAGACGGTGTTGGAAAATGTGGTGGGGATTGGTGGTGACGGCAACTGGGACTGGCATCTTGCCGGCGAAATCGCGGTGCAGGCTGGAATACGGAAGGTTTCCCTTCGTGATCTGACCGGATTCAATGGACGATGCGATGCGATTCTAATGACAAATGACCTTTCATACCAACCACCGAACGACCTTGAAAGCCTGACACGATTACGAATCGATCACATCGGGTTTGCGGAGGAACCACGTGCGGTTGGGGATTTCGACTTTGTGGTGGTTGGTGGTGGATTCGCGGGCGTGTGTGCCGCGGTAAGCGCCGCCCGGCTCGGTGTAAAAACGGCACTCATACAAGACCGTCCCGTTCTGGGTGGAAATGGGAGTTCCGAAATCAAGGTCCGTCCCGAAGGCCGAGGAAGTGGTGCGGGGCCGTACCCCAACATAGGCGCCATTGTCGATGAACTGGGCAAAGGCACGAATTCCCGAGCCGACGAAAAGCGTTTAGATGTTGTTCGCAATGAGCCGTTGTTGTCTCTTTTCGTAAACACCAGGGGAATCGATGTGGAGATGGACGGTTCGCGGATAACCGCGGTAATCGCCCAGAGCACGAAAACCGCCGAACGCCTGAAGTTCACCGGCCGCTATTTTGCCGACTGTACCGGTGACGGTGTTATCGGCGTTCATGCCGGAGCCGACCATCGATACGGACGGGAGGCGGCATCGGAATTCGGCGAAAGCCCGCAACATGCCCCGGAGACGGCAGACAGTATCACTATGGGATGCTCGAACTACTGGAGAGCAATGGACCATAGCGGTAAGGACTACTTTGAGCCCGGTTTCCCCGAATGCCCCTGGGCACTTCAGTTCAATGATCAAACTGTATATCCGGTGACGAAATCCGAATGGACCTGGGAATCCGGATTCCGGGTCATGAAACCAAAGCATATCGAGTACGTCCGGGACCACAATTTGCGGGCGATCTACGGTAACTGGTCCTATCTGAAAAACAAGGGGTATTATCACGAGTATATGTTTGACTACGTTAATTATGTTACGGGACCTCGAGAATCGTACCGGCTGATGGGCGATATCATCTTTACCGAAAACGATTTTGATTCAATGTATGCCGACGCCTGTGTGATCAGCGGCTGGAAAATTGATCTTCATTGCCCCGATACGATGAATTCCATCCACTTCCCAAATCAGGAATTCAGAAGCGATTATTGTGGAAAAGCGAGGGGATATGAGTATGCTCCATATGAGGAAGACACGCTCATGATGAAACGAACGGCCGGTGCGAAAACCGCGGCCGCGACCGGGTATCTTCCCTACCGGAGTTTCTACTCCAGGAATATTGACAACCTCTTTATGGCCGGACGGTGCGCGAGTACCAGTCGCGTGGCAATGGGCAGTTTCAGAGTTATGAAGACCGGCGGACTTATGGGCGAGGTCGTCGGAAGGGCCGCTTCGGTATGCGTAAAGCACTCGACCACTCCACGTGGTGTTTACACCGATCATTTAGAAGAACTCCGGGATCTTTTCGCTATTGCCGTCGACGATGAGGTCGGGAAGAAGAATGCAACCCGCTATTTCTCGGCAAATCCAACGGCCGGGGTACAGACCACTATGGTTTTGATTGGTCGAAACAAAAGCCTGGGCCGACGGATGCACCCGAACACACTGATTTATGACAGCAAGGGAAGACGAATCGGAACGGTGTCCGACCTGATACATAACCGGAATACGTTTACAGACAAGATATTGATTTTCGATCACGGCCGGTAACCCGTCTTTTTTCACTTTAGAAGAATAACGGATCTGATGATGGTCTTTGCTCCCATCTTTACCCTTATGAAATAGCTTCCGCTCGAGTGTCGAGATCCTGGATTCAAGTGTATTTGATGGCGCCATTCGGCGTATTTCCCGCTGTGTTTCCAGACAGTCCGCCCTTTAACCCAAGTTTCGCAATCAACTCACGGCATTCCGCGTAAGCTATTGCACGCTCTCGACTGCGAAACTTGGGTTAATATCCATAAGGGAAATGTTGACTCCGGCCGCACGAGGCAACTCGAGCAAAACCGTGTTATGCTCCCGAACGCGCGCACGAAACCCCATCGATGCTTTTCGAGGCGCGGTGACCGCGGCTACCGGACTTTCCACTGTTTTTCTGTGGTTCCCCCACCAGTTTGTCCAGTTGGCCTTTTGCATGACACATTTATCCTGTCCAGATGTAGTATCTGTCTATGGAGAGGGTACTTCGCTTGATTTTTGAAGATGGATTGGGCCACCGTCCGGTTTTCCGGGCTGCGACCCGCTTCATTACGGGCAGGCTCTGCGGCAAGCCTTGCGAAACCGGATCATTCGCTCAGAAACGGCATGCCTCGGTAGAACGCCGGTATGCGGCACGGGTAAAACAGGAGGGCATTTCACGATGAAGCTTACATCCTCAAGAGCATCACCTGCGTATCCTCCCCGTTGTACCGATTGAACATGATCCATTTCCCATCAGGCGACATCTGGAGGTGGGGGTGGGAGTGTTGTCGGGACGGCATGATCGTCGATCCGTGCCGGCCAAGAAGTTCCAGGCGGGGAATCCCGGAATCTCCCGCTTCCATGAAATCAATTTCCAGCAGATAGTCGGATGTGAGCAGGCCATCTATTATGACTGCATTTCTTTTTGTGTGCATTCCTACATGACCGTAGTGCCAGTGAGGGAAGACCCGCTCCCATCGAACCTCTCCCGACTTGTTGATCGCCCCAATGTAGTGACCTCCTCCGGGTTGGCCGATGGCATTGCCGGTTTTGTGGTCACGGCCATGATAGTATACGTATTCTCCGTCGCAACTCCAGATTGTGTGGCTCTGGAATTTCCTCTCATTCCGTGGCGCAAGCTCAGTCAGTTTGCGGGTTCGGGCGTCGAGAATGTGCGCACGGGCGGAGGCTCTGTCGCCGCCCCAGGCAAAAAGGGGAGGCCGGTCGAGTTCAACAAGAACCAGATCGGCATCGGTGGGAGAGGTGTGAATATGGTGGCTGCAGTTTACGGGGTCATGGTAGAGTTCTTCCACCTCTCCGGTGTCCAGGGCGAGCCGATACAACCACGACGGCATCCCTCCATATTTATCCATGAATGGTTTCCAGAACATCTCCGGCGAGGAACCGACATTCTCATCGGCAGTCTCGGGGCGCAGCGGCATTTCACAGAAATAAACGTATCGCCCGTCGTGACTCGCCATAGGCTGACTGATACGTCGCCCTTCGGGTATAGAGTACAAAATCCTGGATTCGAAACTGAAAATATCGAGGAGCTTCAGTGTCGCGTTGTCACTTATGGCGACCGTCGATCGATCGGGTATCGTTGACATATACAGCGGACTGCTGTAATGAACCAGCGGTTCCCACCCTCTGGATCCGCTGTCCCGGATTTTGTGCACCAGGCAGAGTTCGCCGGTAGCCACCTCTCCGCGTACCACGAACATCCCCTGCTCGTTTTCCATAAAAAAAACGACATAGGCGCTGTCCGACGTGAACCCGGTGGCGGCATGGTAGCCGGTGGTCTGGCTGTTTCCCGATCGTGTTAACTGTAGAACCTGCCTGCCGGTGGCTTCATCGACTAAGTTGATATTTTCCTGGTATTTGTACCCTTGATGCATAAGTATAGTGCTTTCGTCTCAACCCGACTTCGACAATCGACTCACGGTCCCGCCCGATGGGAATCAAGGTATCTCCCGGATACCCCTGCGTTTTTCTAAGTCGATCTGCCACAACATCTTACGCATGCTGCTCTACCCCTCGACTTCGCTCGGGACATCGCCCCTCGACGTCGCTCGGGGCATCGCCTCGACATTTCGACTTCTCACTTCGACACCGCTCAGTGCAGCGCAATGCAACGCTCCGCTCGGCACGGCGGTTCTCGACTGTCGAAGTCGGGTCAATGTTCCCAAATAGATTCCTGATTCGTCCTGCCAAACCGGCAAAACCCGATCCCGGTTTTCAATGCACTACATCGGATGCTACGTTACCGAGCAAAACGCTTTCCAGGCTAAGCGCGGGTTGAAAAAAGAGAGCATTTGTCGGCAAAGAGTTCGCCAACCGGTAGTTGAATGAAAAATACCGCACGCAGAAGTAGTGTTCAGGATTATTGGTTACTCTAATATCAGGAATTGTAGCTGTTTCTCGACTGCAAAACTTGGGCTAAGATGCATGCGGCAATGGTGCGCGCGGCAAGCCCGCTCTTTTCGGTACACCCAAACCTTCCGAAACGCGAGCAGGGAAGCATGTCGGTATTTCGGCGGTTCTAATACCGATCCGCCGCATTGACGGCGGACCGGGTTTGTTCATGCCGATTGATTATTTCGATTTATCCTTCGAAGAACCGAGAACAATTATGTCATGAGTGACCAGCGCTTTCTTCAGTCCTCGAATGACGGCCGCGGCACCCGGAGTTTCCTTGCCGGTATACAGCGCGTCGAACGAAAGCGCATCCTCTGCATTTTGACCGACAAACGAATCGAGAAATTCTCGCTTTTTAAAACTCTGGTCACGTTCACGGGCACGCTGTACATACAGCCCCTTTATAACCATATTAGTGTCGATTCCGAAGACAAACTCCACCGCTCCGTATTGTCCTTTTTGAGTAACGGCGATTATTGTACCAATGCGTTCACCGCCGTCTCCGGTCATCGTATAGTAGGAAAATACGTTGCGTTGTCCCGGAAGCACTTCGAATCCAAGCTTCGCCTCGACGGCTTCGAGCTGTTCCGGTGAGATTTTGTCATTGACACTGAGATAATCCTTCGCGTTTGGAAATATTTTCGTCATGGTTCGCTCGGGATTGCGCCAGACACAAAGATAAACATCCTGAGCGAATACCGGAGTAAAGCTAGAAATTAAAAGAAAACAGGCGATATATCTGTAACACCACCCGATGGTGGGGCTCTTTATACCGGGCATATTGATATCCTCCTCTTAGTGTAAACCATTGTGGTTTGTATGTAATACCCGTAAACCAGGCATCCTCGTTGTTGTCACCGTGTCGAATGCCGGTCACGGCAATATTGAGATCCAGTCTGGGCAGCAGCGCGTAATCCAGCGCGGCGAACCCCGTAGCCTGAAACTGCTCGTCTACTATCCCACCATTCAGCTCCAATCTGTACAATAGTCGACCCAGATAGATTGTAGCGTCCGCCCCGCCGACAGCCCTCGATGTAGTAGAATCTCGCTCATGCGCATGCGACGTCCGGCCGTAAGCACCCGAGACACCCAGTATTACATCGCCGGCATCGCCCAGTGTCGCCCCCACTCGCGCGGTGGCCAGACCGTGACCGGGAAAGCCGGGGGTATGATGTGGACCATATCCCTGGGATGCGGCAACAGCGTAGTCCCACATGCCCTTGACACCCGAAATCATCACCCCATTATCGACTTCATAGCCGATAACCTGCTTGTGCGGCATTTCAAAGAGTAATCGCGAGCCGCTGAAATTTGGCAGATGGCCGTAGGGCAGTCCAAATCGACCCACCGTCACGTTCCAGCTTCCCAGCGGACCCTTGTACAGAGCGTACAGCTCATGTGGCATTATTTCTTTAAAATTATCATACACCTCAACCAGCCCGAACAGCGTCAGTCGATCACCTTTTTTGTCGGCGAATGTCTTGCGCACTGAAAGGCCCGCCACGTGTAGTCCGCCGTCATGCCGATGCCACTCCAACAGCCGATACCGTAGATCGGCATCGGCCGATATGTTCCACGATGCCCGCGCACCGACAGTCGCGACGAGTATAACAACGAGAACCGTCGGTTTAAGCCTTGACCCTACCGTCTTCAATATGCACCGTCCTGCCGCATCGTTTAACAAGGTCGAGATTATGCGTCACCATTACAACAGTCATTCCGTCCCGATTCAGCGTTTCGAACAGCTCGATAATCGCATCGGCATTACGTGAATCGAGATTCCCGGTCGGCTCGTCGGCGAGCAGTATCGGCGGAGAATTGATTAGACTTCGTGCGATAGCTACCCGCTGCATTTCACCTCCCGAGAGCTGGTTCGGCAGGTGATGCATTCGCTTGCTCAGACCCACCAGCTCAAGAATTTCTTGCGCCCGCTTGCCGGTTTTTCGGCCGCTGAACAAGGCCGGGAGCTGGACGTTTTCAATTACCGTCAGCGTGGGAATGAGAAAAAACTGCTGGAAAACGAATCCGATGGCGGTCTGACGAAGCCGGTTCAGTTCCTTTTCGCCGGCATTCTGGACTTCACGCCCATTTACCTCAATACGGCCGCGGGTAGGATGATCGAGACAGCCGATGAGGTTGAGCAATGTCGTTTTGCCTGAGCCGGAATGACCCGCGATCGCCACATACTCCCCCGATTTCACCTCGAATGTCACATCCTGCAGCGCATGGACCGTTTCCACACCTCGTCGATACTCCTTCGAGACACCTTCTAATGAAATGGTCTTTATGTTATTCATTGCGCAAGACCTCCATAGGCACAATGCGCGCGGCGCGCAGTGCCGGATACAGTGAGCATCCCAGCCCGATAATCGTGCAGACGCCGAAAGCAAGAAGTGCAATGCCCGCATCGGGTTTTGCTATCGAACCCGAGGGCATGTAGGCCGCCATAAAGCGACTCATGACATTACCGAAAACCGGACTGAGCAGCACGCCGACAAGCGTTCCTACGGCACTGCCCAGAACCGCTATTACCAGCGTTTCCATGGATATCAACCGCAAGAGGTCCCCTTTGCCTGCCCCCACACATTTAAGATACGCGATCTCCTTACGCCTTTCGAGAACGGCCATGAGCATGGTATTGACAATGCCGAATACCGATATGACAAAGGCCACCGCCACCATAACGAACATAACCACCCGTGTTGAACCGAAAAACGACAGAATGCCGTCACTGAGTTCCTTTGAACCGATGACGAAATACTCGGCCGGCATCATGGCTCGAATCCGGTTCCGCATTGCATCCATGGTATTGATATCCTTGAGCTTAAGTGCAATCGCCGACAGCTTGCCTTCACGATTGACCAGCTTCTGCGCCGTTTGTAGCGGAATGAAAAACGTTCCGTCATCCTGACCGTAGGTGCGCTCCAGAATCCCCGAGATCATGAACTCCTTCCTGAAATGTTCCGAATACATCAGGTCGCCAATTCCGAGGTTTTCCACCCGAGCCATTTCGGCGCCAAGAATTACCGACGAATCGCTGGTAAACCAGCCGCCGTGCTCGTATCTGAAATCAGGTTTGATGGACTGGACCGCCTCGGTCACGCCCATGAAGATGTCGGTTCGCAGACCGTCGTCGGTGGTCAGCGCAAAGAGCTTGAACGGCATGACCGCGGCAAGCTCGGGCAATTTCCCGACTTTCTCGAGGACGCTTTCTTCGACGTACAGCGGACTGATACCGCCCTGCGCAATGACCGACGCCGCCTCAATGGGACAGCCTTCCTTGGTGATATACATGTGCACACCGGTATTGTTAACCAAATCATCGGTTACCGCCGTGGAGTATCCCCGGTCGAGCGACATGACCACACTGAGTGTGGCGGCCGCAACGGCGAGGCTCAGACCGGTAAGTATGCTGCGCACCGGATTGCGACGCAAATTACTGAGTGATACTTTGAAAAAAGTCATTTTCGTCCTCCTAATCCACTCTGACGCCCAGTGCGGAAAAAACCACCTGTCCTTCACCGGATGTCACCTGTGCATACACGGTTACCGGCTTCCCTTTTGGCAACTTTGGAAACTTGTACCCCTGCGGAAATATGGTCGCCCGTTGCATGCCGTCCTTGAGGAAGAATTCACACAAGGAAGCGCACTGACCGGCTATTATGCCTTTCACTACCACGCTCTTTCCGTCGTACTCGGCCGGTTCTTCAAGTATCGAGGCAAGCTCGACGATCGCCGCATCGCGGGGGATATCGACCCCCAGCTTTTTTCCTTCGGATTTGCCGCATCCCATTACAAATGAGAAACCTGCCACGAGCGCGCAAAGGAGTGGCAATGCATAGACCGATTTTAACCGAAAAAAATTCTTTCTCATGTTTTTACTATTCCTTTCAACATTAGCGAGTATAAAGCCGGGCACACGTGCGCCATTCGCTTATGTATACACCCGAGCGATAGTGCGTCGTAATAACGCGCCGGCTAAGAAAAATCTGGATGTATCACCAAGTGTCTGTCCGAAAACTACCCGTTCACCGAGCGGACCGCTGCATTGAGCGGTGTCGATGTGAGCGAAGGCGAAATGTCGAAAGGTCGAGCTGATCCCGCGGATTTGGCTCTGAAACGGGCTCTTTGAATCCGCTCGGCCTCCGTTACAGGAGTTTTCGGAAATGCACTACTTACAGGAATGGTTTTTCACAAGCGCAGTACAGTTGAGGAAATGTGGACCGATACACTCAGAACGCGTGTCGCGGCCGGGGGGAATGAGAATGATCGACGCGGAAAAATATCAGGCAGGGCAATCGTCACGGCAATACTCGACGGCTCATCTCCGGTGTCCGGACTTTTCCGCCGCTGAATTGCGAATGGCTCACTTTTTCTTTGTTCCGGCGGGATTTCAGTGCAACATTCACACTCGTCGAATTCATTCTCGATTTCATCCGATACGCCGGGAGATATGCAGCACAAAGAGGCGGGGTCCGCCGACAGGCAGCAACGGCGATGGGGGGATTGGCATGCGCAGGCATGCGTTTCCAGAAAAAGAAAGGGCGCCATGAGCAATGCCGTAAGCACTGAAAATAAGCGGGATTGCATGGCGGATCGCAATTTCACTACCTGCCTGCCTGTTAACGGTATCTTTTTATAATTGCAGACAGCTCGCTCCCCTGGAAAGAACGGCTGCGGATCAACATGAATACGAATAAGATGTGGTTCTATTTGCTCCGATAAGCGATTGCCGCGTCCCTTCGACCGCGGGTGGAAACTTGGGCTAGTGTACCGTCCGACAATTGCCAAGAATTAATACAGGCGATTGTCGGACACCACACTAGTTTCTCGACGCAAAATCCTCAGCCGCTACTGCGCAACAATCACCTTTCGTTGAATCTTTTTTCCGTCAATACGAACAATGCACAGATACATTCCGGCCGCCAAAGCCCGGGTGGTCAGTGGTATCTGATAGACACCGGCACGGGAATGCGTCGTTCCCGAAGCGTGGAGGAGATTCCCGCGCGCATCGAATAGTCTGAAAGACACATTACCGCCCCGCACCGTTGAGTATTCAAGAACCGGTGTTCGCGCGGTGTGGGTGATTGCGTGTACCGATGTGAACTGAGGCCTGGTTTGTCTATGCGTTACCGGACTCTCGTCGAGAACCAAAAACCGATCCCAGGGACTGTAAAGAGTGATATCGCGATCGCACGAAACGCGCCAGAAGTATGGCCCCGGATCCAGGTCTACCAGGGGAGTAAATGAAGTATCCGGAGTATTGATCACCAGTGAGGGCTCATTTGATTCACGCCCCTCCTCACTGTACACCTGAATTCGATACTCGTTGGCTCCCGGAACGGAATGCCAGCGAAAGCCGGGCCGACGAGTCGAGATTTCTTTTCCGTTGAACCGCACAAGCATCGGAATAGAGTCGGGAAGTATGGTAAAGCTTTGTACCGAACAGTACGCGTTGGAGAGATCAGACTTGACTTTCCAGTAGATTTTTCCTTCCGGAAACGCGACTTTGGTCCGAAAAACGGTATCCGCAACCGGGATCGCCACGAGCGGTGACCCAAAGGTATCGTCGGTCGCCACGAGAAGGCGATATTGCTTCGCGCCCTTAACCGGATGCCACCGAAGTGGAGTCTTCCGGTCGTTTGTGGGATCGGGCGTCACGGCAACCGGCACCGGTATCCCGGGGCCCATCGTCCCGAGTCTGCAGACATTGCCGGCAAT
>CAYFVL010000212.1:0-10638 GCA_964346405.1 uncultured Fibrobacterota bacterium | reverse complement strand
CCCAAGTTTCGCAGCCGACTCACGGCATTCTGCGTAAGCTGTTGCACGATCTTACCTTACGAAAATACGCCAAAGCGCGATACGATAACAAAAATACTGAGAAAAATTTGAGAATGGGCGAAAAACATCCACTCGTCGTTCGCGCCGTTTGGTGAGACCGGAATCCTGTCGAGTTTAACCCGACTTCGACAATCGACTCACGGCATTTTGCGGAAGTCAAACGGCAGACTACTATTTGCCGGTAATCGCTTGTGAAACAACCTGAGACAGCTTTGCCGCCGGAAAAGGTTTCTCAATAAAGGAAACAAATCCCTCATCCAGGATTTCCTGAACCCGGGACGTGTACAAGTGTCCGGTTGTCAGAACACATTTCGTTGCCGGATTCAAAGCCCTTATCCTGCGAAAAAGATCTCTGCCGCTCATCTGGGGCATAATCATGTCCACCAAGACGAGATCCATTCCGTCTGAATTTTTCTGGAAGTATGATATCGCCTTCTCACCATCAAGAAAACCGACTGCCTCATACCCGAGGAGTTGGAGGATATCGATGCAGGCGCTCAATATCAAAGGCTCATCATCAATAACCATGACCCTTCCAGTCCCTCGTACAAGTTCCGTTTTCTCGGGCGGAAAACGCTTATTATTATTGTCCGGGGTATAAAGCGAAGGCAGATATACTCGCACGGTGGTTCCATTCCCCGGCTCACTATACAAATGAACGTAGCCGTTGTGCGCCTGGACGACGCCGTATACCCCCGCAAGTCCCAATCCGGTTCCTCGCTCTGAATCTTTGGTCGTGAAGAACGGTTCAAATACTTTGCGGCAAGTCTCGCGGTCCATGCCGATCCCGGTATCCGTTACACTGATACAAACATACACCCCCGGTTCGATTCGGTAAATACCATTCCATCCGGGATTCTCATCGAATATCGTTATCTCCGTGCGCACAACTATCTCACCGCCTCTGGGCATAGCCTCGTGAGCATTTACCAAAAGATTGAAAAACACGTTCTTGAGCCGCCCTTCGTCACCGAGAATGCAACCACTTTCAGCATCAAATATCCTGCTAATCCCGACAGGCGGATCGCATTCCACGATGGAATCGATGAACACCGAATCAAGAACATCATGGATATCCATGCGTCTCAATGGGTTCTTTTCTCGATTGGCAAACAGCAGTAGTTTTCCAATCAAATCACCGGCGTGTTCGGCGGCGCTGAGGATATTTGTCGAATATTTGGGGATTCGGCTTTCCGGAACCTGTTCCGCCCGTTGATAAATCAGTTCCGCATATCCCGATATCGCACCAAGCAAATTGTTGAAATCGTGTGCAATTCCACCCGCAAGCCTTCCCACGGCTTCCAGTTTCTGCGCCTGCAGCAGTTGTTCCTCGAGGTGAGCCTTTTCGACTTCCATATTATGCTGGAACGCGAGATTTCGGATGATACCCATCATGCCGATATCTCCATTTTCGGTTACCACTTCGGGGCACACGAAAACCTCGGCATACGAAAACGGAGCATATATACCCTCACTCTCGAAACCCACTTCGTCTCGTTGTGGAACAAGCCGAAGTCGCAACCCCGAAATCCCCCCGTTTTCCGTAAAAACCCGCTTGTCGGGTTGTGCTGGACATGAACTGCGCTGTTTGAGGTATTCAGATACCCGGTCACAATCATCGGGATGAACAATCTCCACAAAATCTGTACCTATCAATGAATCCGCACGATATCCAAGAAGGTTTGCCGAATCGTTTACATAGATGAATCGGGTTGACGAATCCAATGAGAATACGATGTCCGGAATAAGGTTAAGAAGTCGAGCGTGCGTGCCACGACGAATTGTACCACTTTCATCCATCAAAACAACACCTTTATCGACCTTGGACGGAAATATTGACTTTATCTTTGCATTTTTGTCACTGTGCAGTCTGAAACGACGAGTCACAAAGTAAACTGGGCGCAATACAGGATAGCGAAACTCCGGACTCGCGCAGAATAACTCCGTCTTTTTCGCTTGCAAATTTATTTTTACGCGAACCCTTAGCCCACCACGATTCGGTTTCTTCCATTCCGCTTGGCGGCATACAGCGCCTTATCTGCGCGTTTGGTAAAATCCTCCGGTGGTTCATTGTCACGAATTCCGGCGACCCCAAGGCTCACTGTGACCGAAAGCCCCTTTACGGCCCGATTCATTTCAACCCGACGTCGAAGTCGTTCGGCGAGATTGACGGCGTTTTCATCCGTGGTTTCCGGCAGAAGAACCGCAAATTCCTCTCCTCCGTATCGAAATGCACTGTCGGTATTGCGGATCATCCCTTTCAGTGTCAGGGACACCATTTTCAGGACCTCATCTCCAACAGGATGACCGTAGTTGTCATTGAACGTCTTGAAATGATCGATATCCATCATAATAAGCGACAAAGTTCTTTTGTATCTTTTCGTTCGATGGATTTCTTCTCTGAGCCGTTCCTGAAACATTCGATGATTAAGAAGTCCCGTCAGCCCATCACACCGAGCAAGATCTTCTTGACGTCTGAAATACGCGGCACGTTCGAGTGTCATTGATGTCTGAGCGGCACAGAGTTTCAAGAGGTTAACCTGGGAGTAATCGAATGTCTCGCTGCACGGACTGACTGCAATTATGGAGCCATGGATATGTTTACGCACGGTGATCGGAGCCATAACCAATGACTTTACTTTCATATTGGGCCACGACCATTTGCGATCGAGTCTCAGGTCTTGAATCAGAGCACTTCCCGACGGGTGCTTCTCGAACAGATTGCGCAAATAAATCCCCCCGGATTCAGGATTGGTTGAGAAATGGAACTCCGCGGGCCAAACGAGTGATGGTTTGTACACGCCGTCTTCTCCCCTGAGCGATATCATGCACGCTTTGCATGCGAACAGCCTCGGTATTTCGGCGCAGACTTTCTGAAGTATTTCCTTTTCCGACAGGGTGTTTTCCAGCATCCGTGACACAGTGAACGCCGTTTCCAGCCCCCGACGCGTTCTCTCGCTCTGCTCTTGATAATACAACCGTTCCAGACTGGACCACAAGAGAGGAATAACCGTACGCAGCATCCGACGTCCCAACTGGACGGTATCCGGGTCTATATTTGCCAGCCTGAAAACCCCGGCATCGGTACCGTTCAAAACAATTGGCGCGCAGATAACATTACGTTCGCGTGGTTCCTGATTGAGGGGAATATGGGCAGGTTTCGCGGCAAGATCCGACACCCATAAAACCTGCCTGTCGATAATGCATTCCCCCATAAGGCTTCCCGCAACGGGAATTGCCGGCATAAGTCCCGACCTATAACCTTTTCCGTCACGGTAATAGAATGCATCGCCGGTGTAATCCAGCCAGAAAACGCCGTAATATCCTGCTTTCAAATAGCGAGACAGGACATCCAGGCATTTACGGAATAGATCATCGAAACCTTCGGCACCCGCGAATGCATTAGATAAATCACTATACAGATCACGCTCCGCCTTGTACGTGGACAGCTTCTTTAACTGCTCACGGTACTGGACGATGGCGGCATCCTGGCGCGAAATCTTTTCGCGAAGTTGATCTATCTGTTTCGCAATTTCTTTTTTGGTGGAAAGCATGAACTATCCGGATTTTGACGAAGTTCGATCCCGTCGCGCTCTTTTGGTAAGTACCAGGTTGAATCCCCAAAGCATACCACATTTACAAATAGTCGAGTCGGCCGGCATGCGCCCCCTGTCTTGTTTTTACCTCTCCCGGGCGCCGAGCCGATCAGTGCCAAGTTCCGAAAATCACCAAACGCTGCCCGTTCCGCTATCAAATTCGGGCTAACCCAGAGTGATTATACCATTGCGCAGATGGGGGGTCTACCCAGTCCGTACCGGGCCGGCCCCGATCAGAAAAGGGACAACTGTTCTGCATCGGGCCCGGATGCCGGGTCCTTTTCTCGGGACGGAGGGAGATCGAAGACCGTACGTCCTCCCCACTGTTTGGAATGTGCCCGTTCATGCCGCACAACCTTTTCAACATCCGCACGTGCGTCGACATTTTTCTCAACGTGCAGAGTGAGGCCGTGTAGTTTCTTCAATCCTTCCAGTTTATCCGATCGCCCCAGTTTCGCGCATTCCACCGCACTACGCAGAACCTGAATGCTTTTATCATATATATGAAGAGGTACCGGAAAGGGGTGTCCGTCCTTTCCTCCATGAGCAAACGAGAAGCGGGCTGGGTCACTGAACCGGCTTGGACTGCCGTAAACGACCTCGGAAACCAACGCCAGAGACTGGATTGTTCGAGGGCCAACACCGGGCAAAAGCAATGCGTCGGTGAACCGGCTAAGTCCTTTCTCATACGCCGTGGTCAGTACCGCCCCGAGGCGTTTGGATGAAAGATGCTTGCCCAAAACGGCGTGCGAACGATCCATGACAAGATGTTTCAGCTCACGCAACTGTCTGTCTGGATGCTGTTTAAGAAAATCAATGATGCCGTCCCGCGCTCTGCCGGCTCGGGTATCGCTGAGGTTTATGATGTTGCCCCGATGAGGTCCCACAACGGCAGCCTGGGGGTCTTCGACAAATGATTTTACGAGAGAGCTATGCCAGTGGTATCGTCGCGCCGTTGAGGTTGCGTCATTCATACCTTGTTGCACAACAGTCCATGCACCCTCCCTGGTAACGATAAAGCTGTGGAGATAAAGACTGAATCCGTCCTGAACACACGTATTGTCGACTTTTGCACTCAGACGTGACGCCCGTACCAACATGGAACTATCCAATCCCTGGAGAGATGCGTATGCTTCGAGTTCCTCCGGTGTTTTTCGTGAATGCTTCCCCCGTCCTCCACAAATCATTACACCGAATTCGTCACTCAGGGGATTGACCGCCCGTTTCAGAGCACCCAACACGGAGGTGGTGATGCCGGATGAATGCCAGTCCATGCCCATAACGCACCCAAGAGCCTGAAACCAAAATGGGTCGCTTAGGCGGGACAGTAATTCGGATCGGCCGTGCTCGTGGATAATTGCTTCGACGATCGCCCGACCGATTCTCGTCATGCGTTCACCCAACCACCGAGGAACACGACCATAATGAAGCGGCAAGTCCGCTACTCCTGAGCGTTTCATGCAGATAACATACAAAATGTCCCCGACCCGCAGAATATAGAGCGAAGTCACGATATTTCGCACTCACCCATCTGTCACGCTCCCATTCGCCCTAACTAGTGTCCGTCCGAAAAGTCCTGTTTTCGCTCGGATTGATGAAGCAAACCGGCGATTTCAGCCTAAAACGGGCGCTTCGACAGGCTCAGCGTCCGTTTTAGGGACTTTTCGGACAAGCACTAACTAGCCCAAGCTTCGCAACCAACTCACGGCATTCTGCGTAAGCTGTTGTACGGCGTTTCTCGATTGCGAAACCCATGGTAAATTTAATATTGACATCCAACCGAAAAGTAAGGCATACTATTACCCAGGCGGAATTAAACGGCGGACTGCAATTCCCGCCAACAAAAACAGAGGCTGTTGGTACCTCTCGGCATTGCGTCCGAGGTGGTCCGGGCGACCGAGCCCCCCTTTCGGTCGCCCTTTTTTGTCGTCCCTCAGTAGTTTCCATACTCGGGCGATTAGAGTACCGGATCGGCAAAGAAGTCAAAAGCTATTTTTCTATCTGAACTGCGTTCTGCCCGCCATCGACTGCGGATCGTGGGCATATCATGTTCCTCCATAAGCATTTTCGACTCAACAGCCGCCGAAGGAGACCAATTGCTGGAAAGCCTTATTGCATTAGACTGTCGATTGTTCCTGCTGATCAACGGAGCCCACACGCCCTTTCTGGATACCTTCATGCTCGCATTGACCAATCTGGGAAACGCGGCCGTTCTCGCTCCCCTTCTTGTTGGGATAATCGTCTGGAAAACTCCACGCGGATATGTGAAAAGGACGCTGACGTTCGGAATCATCGGTCTTTCGGGCGCGGGAATCGGGAATGCGGTACTCAAGGTGACAATCAATCGACCTCGGCCGGTCACCTATTTCTCAAGCAATCCGAAGGCATGCGGCCACACTGCTTCTGAAGAAGTCGTATCAAAAGACACTCCCTATGAGATACATCTGGTCGGTCCCACACTGCGGTACCGCGCTTTTCCGTCGGGACATACCAATACCGCGTTTGCCGCGGGGTTTCTTCTGGGTATCCTGTATGGTGGGTATTTCTGGTTAGCTCTTTTACCCGCGCTCGGGGTCGGCTATACTCGTGTGTATCTTGGTGTTCATTTTCCGGGGGACGTGATTGGGGGTGCGATTACGGGGGTTGTTTTCGTGCTCATAGTGTATCAGTTTTTCAAGCGTTATGCACCAACCTTTCTTCCCCCTCACAGCAAAAGTGACTGGCCCGGGCCGAAGGAATGAGGGTACAATGCCGAGGAACAATTTTGCACCATTCTATGGAAAAGACCGCGGCCGGAGAACAACCTCCGATTCCACGGTCTTACCGTCCGCATCCGGAATATCCATTCGTTACCCGATGGCATCCGACCCTTCTTCGCCGGTTCTTATCCGGATACATTGGGGCAGATCGAGAACAAAGATCTTGCCGTCCCCGATTTCTCCGGTACGGGCACCTGAAATAATAGCATCGATCGCAGGTTTGACATATTCCTCATTGACGGCTATTTCCAACCGAATTTTCTTGAGCAAATTCACCTCAATGACGTTACCACGGTAGCTTTCGGTATATCCGGCTTGTTGTCCGCATCCGATAACATTAGTAACGGTCATCTTGCCGACTTCAGCATCGAACAATGCTTTCTTCACGTCGGGTAACCGGTTGGGCTGTATAACTGCAACTATCATTTTCATAGTAGAAAACCTTTCGTTTACAAACTGCTTCTTACGGCATTACCCTTCGGTAGTGAAGATCTGGAATCCACTGTAGGCTTCCATTCCCATTTCGCCAATATCCAATCCGCCGATTTCCTCATCCCGTGATACCCTGATTCCCATGGTCGCCTTCAGAATACTCCATACAACAAGAGAGATTCCAAAAACGGTTGCACCGACAGCCAGAACACCAAGGAACTGAACGCCGAGTAGTGAAAGTGATCCACCGTAAAAAAGACCGGCTGTTCCGTCAAGGTATTTCGGTACCGCAAACAGGCCCACGGCCAGAGTACCCCAGATCCCGTTAACCAGATGAACCGCCAACGCACCTACCGGGTCGTCAATTTTGATTTTGTCGAAGAAAAAAACTGCAAATACTACAAGCACACCGGCGATGATGCCGATGGCCACCGCTCCCACCGGAGAAACAACTGCACACGGAGCAGTAATCGCGACCAGACCGGCAAGGCATCCATTGATCATCATTGACAGATCCGGTTTCCCTTCGAGCCGCCAGGCGGTAAACATTGCGGAGAGTGTGCCCGCGCAGGAAGCCAAACCGGTAGTAACGGCAATCCGGGGAACGTTCCCGTTCAGTGCCAATTCACTTCCGGGATTGAATCCAAACCATCCGAGCCACAATATAAAACCACCAAGAGTCGCAAGCGGAAGAGAGTGCCCAACAATGGCTCGAGACGATCCGTCTTCACGGTACTTGCCGAATCGAGGCCCGAGAAGAATAACTCCGGCAAGCGCCGCCCATCCACCGACCGAGTGCACTACTGTTGAGCCGGCGAAGTCATGGAAGCCCATTTCGCCAAGCCATCCACCGCCCCAGACCCAGTGCCCACCAAGAGGATATATGATCCCGACCATCAGGGTACCAAAAATCAGGAACGCACCAAATTTTATCCTTTCGGCAACGGCTCCGGATATAATGGAGCATCCTGCCGCGGCAAACGCCAACTGAAAAAAGAAAAATGCAAACACTGGAATGTTGGGAGCCGGATTGACCGACGTCTCACTCACGAAAAACGAACTCAAACCAAGAAACGCATTTCCGTCACCAAACATGAAAGCATATCCGGTTGCCCAGAACGCCAATGCGGCAATGGCGAAAACACTATAGTTTTTGCCCAGGATGTTTACCGCATTTTTGGCCCGACAGAAACCGGCCTCAACAAATGCAAATCCGGCATTCATAAAGAAAACCAGGAATGCAGCCATCAAAATCCACAATGTATCCACGAGATTGATCGTGGTACCATCTTGTGCCGCTACCGGCAACGCACCGCATCCCAGCAAAACCGCGGTGAGTAGTGACGCTCGCTTCACCATTTCGGCGACCCTCCCATGAAATAGAATAAGACCAGCGGGGACTTTCCCCAGTTGCCGCCGACCGGATACCGCTTCCTAATCGCAGTATCGTAGTCTTCAGGGATGGTCCGTGAACCATCGCCCGAAAAAACAGCATATCAATCAACTATTTCGCAGGTAAACAAGGGTCGTGCCATTTGCGGTTCAGTACAAAATGACAGAAATGTGAGAGAGCGCATCTAATGACGCATCTCATTTAAAATCAGTAACTTGAGTGCGCCAATTCCACGGCGAAACACCTTCAAGCGGGCTGAGCGAGAACATTTTTCGCACCAGGCGAGAGTTGAAATGAGTACATTAATGTACCGCCAACAACAGAAAAGTACGTTTTTGTTCCCTATCGGCAACTCGCCTCCCCCAAGCGAAGGAGGCATCCACGAAAAAGCGGGTTGAATTTTCGATCGTGTTTCAAAAAGATCGAAGCTTCAACGCAGGTGCGCGAATGCTCGGTCTCGACTGCGAAACACGGGTAGAATTCTACTCGGGGGGGGCGGCCTGTCCCCGCTTCTTTATCTTCGCCCACGCATCCCGCAGCGTGACTGTTCTGTTAAAAACGGGCTTGTCGGCAGTCGATTCTTTCTCATCGGCCACAAAATATGCCAGACGTTCCAATTGAAATCGTCCTCCCGGCGCGACCGAGCGCAAAGCTGGTTCTACAGGGCATTCGGTACGTACCTCGAGCGAAGCTGGGTTCAAGTTGGATACAAAGTCCCCCCCTTCCTCGGTCTCCTCGGCATTTTCTTTACTGAAAAGGTGTTCGTACAACCTGACTTTCGCCCGAACGGCGTGAGCCACGGATACCCAATGGATTGTCGCCTTCACTTTTCGACCGTCTGGTGCACTTCCTCCTCTGGTTTCCGGGTCATAGGTGCACCGGAGTTCGACTATTTCTCCGGTAGTCGGGTCCTTTACGACTTCTTCACACTTTATGAAAAAGGCATAGCGAAGCCGCACTTCTCGTCCCGGTGCAAGCCTGAAAAATTTCTTTGGCGGCTCTTCCATGAAATCGTCCCGCTCAATGTACAGCTCCCGGGAAAAGGGAATCTTCCGTGTCCCCCCGTCGGGATTTTCGGGATTGAGTATACCCTCGAGTTCTTCGGATTCTCCCTCCGGGTAGTTGGTAATTACCATTTTCAGCGGACGAAGCACCCCCATATATCGCGGTACTGTTTTGTTGAGATCTTCCCGGACACAATACTCGAGTAGGGCAAAATCCACCATACTTCCACGTTTAGCCACTCCGATTCGTTCGCAGAAGCGCCGAATCGACTCCGGGGTATATCCCCTCCGTCGCATTCCCGACAGCGTCGGCATTCTGGGATCATCCCAGCCGTCCACATGTTTTTCCTTGACCAAACGAAGCAATTTCCTTTTGCTCATTACCGTGTAGGTCAAGTTAAGACGGGCAAACTCAATTTGCCGCGGATGGTGGATTCCAAGCTGATCCAGAAACCAGTCATACAGCGGACGATGATCTTCAAACTCCAGCGAACACAATGAATGTGTTACGCCCTCAATTGAATCCTCCAACCCGTGTGCCCAGTCATACATCGGGTAAACATTCCATCTGTCGCCGGTCCTATGATGCGGTATTTTCTGAATGCGATACATGACAGGATCCCGCATATTCATATTCGGAGATGCCATATCGATTTTCGCACGCAGGACCTTGGAACCGTCGGGAAATTCCCCTTTCTGCATCCGCTCGAACAGATCCAGATTTTCCCCCGGCGAGCGATCGCGAAAAGGGCTTTCGGTGCCGGGCTCGGTCAGAGTTCCCCGGTGCTTCCGAACATCTTCGGCGCTCTCATCATCGACATACGCCTTTCCATCCTCGATCAACTGCTTTGCCCACTCATAGATTTTGTCGAAATAGTCGGAAGCGTAATAGAGATGTTCACCCCATTCCAATCCCAGCCATTCGGCATCCTGTACAATGGACCGAATATACTCGTCTTCTTCTTTGCTTGGATTCGTATCGTCGAACCGAAGGTGGAATTCTCCATTGAACTCCTTGGCCATTCCGTAATCGATCCACATGGCTTTTGCGTGGCCGATATGTAAATAACCGTTGGGCTCGGGGGGAAAACGGGTAACGACTTTCCCATCCCACTTACCGGTTTTCATATCTTCTTCAATGATCGTACGGATGAAATTAGGAGCCCGGTCTTCGGCCGGAGCCCCCGAATTCGGTTCATTAGCTGCACTCATTATTCTGTCTCCCCATCATCATAATCAAAGGTGCGATTTTTTTATGTTTATTCTCCAAAAGACCGAAAAGAACCGCATTTTCCATTTCCTTGCGGTGGCCGGATTCATCCTAGCCCAAGTTTCGCATCCGAGAACCGCCGTGCCGAGCGGAGTCGAGGCGATGCCCCGAGCGAAGTCGAGGG
>CAYFVL010000211.1:0-10684 GCA_964346405.1 uncultured Fibrobacterota bacterium | reverse complement strand
CCCCTCGACTTCGCTCGGGACATCGCCCCTCGACACCGCTCGGGACATCGCCTCGACTCCGCTCACTTCGACACCGCTCAGTGCAGCGCGGCACGGCGGTTCTCGACTGCGAAACCTGGGCTAAAGGCGTTTCCCGACCTACGGCGGAAACCATAATTGTCTCAGAAGCTGTTTTCTCCACGGAATGCACATTCTGCTTCCCGGAGAATCCTCCCACATACGCTATTACTTGTTGGAGATACACCTGTACGACTCTCCTCCGGCTTCTTTCCACGAAAGCCGAACGGTTGGTGGCCGAATTGCTCGGCCGGCGGACGGGGACGATTTTCCAGATCATACCCCTGGTAAGATTCAGGTAGGTCTCCTGGCTTTTCCGGTTTCGCCGCCTTCCCATGCCGCAATGCAGCACAGTGGCATATAAAGGCGAAACACTGATCGAATGAATCGACCGGAATTTACAGTGGCGGGCCCGCTCCGGATTCACACCGGATTCCCTGGCACCTGAAACTCAATATCCTACAAATTACTTATCTCGGCTGCCTCGGTCAAGGGTGTGGGAGCGTAGCGGTACTATGGGTCGAAAACGAGGTCAAATCCGGCCTCGATATTGCTTTCTATATTATAAGGTCGACGCACAGAGCGACACGGCCGTAAATGCTCGGTAACAGCTCTCGAAAAACCGGGTTTGTGACCGAAGTATCCGAAGTACGGATGCGCCCTGGTAACGAATTATCGGCCGTTCCATTATATAAGGATGGGTTGACTATAACCCGGGAGGCAATTATGAAAAGGAAAATCAGACTTTTGGCAATCCATACCGCGATAGCCATGTTGCTACCGACTTTCTACGGACAAACGTTGGCGGAATCATCGAGATATGAGTCCTATCGCGAGAAGAGGTTCTATCTGACGCTATCGGGGGGCGGAGACCGACAGATCGGCGACGATCTGGAACGCTATAGGTGGGGGTTCAATCTGGCCGGCAATGCACTGGGTCACGTGAACGATCACCTGCTTCTCGGCGGACGAGTCGCGTACAATCGATGGACGGCGGATGAAGCCGAATTCCTTGAAGAAGACAATGGGCTAAACGACGTAGAAATCGAAGGCGAAGTATGGTCTATGGAGATACTCCCTATAGCAAGATTATCTACCACCGCCGAGCTACCGGCGGGCATCTTCGTTCAAGGGGGGGCCGGACTCTACATCATGGATACCGAAATCGACATTACCGCAACAACTCAGACAGGAGACGAGCGCACTTTGACTTTTGGTAACGAAGCGTCACCGCGTTTCGGTATCCAGGGAGGGGTCGGCGCGTCCATTGATCTTCTGGCGATCCGGATAGAATTATATCCTTTATATAATTACATCTGGACTGAAGAGGATTCGAACATTCAATACATGACATATAATGTCGGTGTTGGACTGGGGTTCTGAGGAGGATATCGAACGGTACCAAAATGCTTTTACGTTATGCCGCTCAGGGTTTCCCGGGACGTTCCCTCACCCCCTTTTTCCTCCTCTTCCGTTTACGGGAAAGGGGGAAATCTCTTTACAGCATTTACGAGCTGTTTTAACACCGACTCCGACAGCCGAGAGACGCCGTACCGAGCGGAGCGATGTATTGCGATGTATTGCGATGTATTGCGATGTATTGCGATGTATTGCGCTGCACTGCACTGCGCTGCACTGCGCTGCACTGCGCAGCACTGAGCGGTGTCGAAGTGAGCGGTGTCGAAATGTCGAAATGTCGAAATGTCGAAGTGAGCGTAGCGCAGGGTATCCTGGGAGATACCTTGAGCATTTTTCTACAATGGATCGCGCGCCGGCTTACGCGAAATTCCGTGAGTCGATTGTCAAAGTCGGGACCAATACCTCAGAGCTACCCTTACGCTTCCGGCCCGTCCTGCGGGAGAACGAGAGGACGGGGGTTAGAAGTAAAGGACCGGATGATGGGATAATTGTCGGTTGCACGGCGAACCAACGCAACTCATTGACCGAGAAACGAACGGATATTCTCAATAGTCTTATTCATGATTCGTTCAACCGCTTCATTGGTAAAGAAGGCGGAGTGAGGGGTTACAATCACATTCCGCATACGCATAACGGCGCTGTCGGCCAGAAGCGACGATATCTTCTGTTGGTTTTCGTTCTGATAGATAGTTCGCAACATTTCCGCCTCTTCGTGCACCGCCGGTTCCTCGGGTAACACATCCAGCCCTGCTCCTTTGACTTTCCCCTCGGCCAGAGCCTTGACCATAGCCTGTATATTTACAACGGTTCCGCGGGACGTGTTGATAAGCACAACCCCGTCCTTCATCTTCGAAAACTGCTCGGCATCGATCATGTCTTTCGTTTGCGGGATACCGGGAACATGGAGTGTGATTACATCACTTTGCTCCAGGAGGGTATCCAGGTCTACGTACTCAAAATCGATATCCTTCTTTAGTTCCTCCCGAGGTTTGACATCAAATGCGATGATTTTCATTCCGAATCCCCGGGCGATTTTCATTGCGTGCTCTCCGATATCACCCGTACCGATAACCCCGATAGTTTTGCCGAGAAGATCAAATCCCCGTAAGCCTCTGAAATCGAAATCGCCACGCTGAGTACGTTCGACCGCCGGGACGACATTCCGGGCTACAGCCAGAATAAGCGCAAAAGCATGCTCCGCCACGGTGTTTTTGCCGTAACTGGGGACGTTGCCGATCTTGATACCTTTATTTTCGCAGTAACCCGTATCAATATGGCTTTTTCCGGTCGATCGCGTGGCGATCATTTTCAGATGGGGCAATTTTTCGAGAACTTCCTGATTTAGTTTCGAATAGATGAAAACCGATACAATATCGGCATCCTGAAATTTTTCGGCTGTTTCCAACGAAAGTTTTTCGCTGGTTGTCTTTACAGTATGCTCCTTCTCCAACGTTGAAAAGGCTTCCTTTTCCCAGGGCTCCGTCTCAAATACAACGATATTCATAATGCATTTCCTTCCTGAAGTAATGTCGATTATTGGCGTCGGCACATCTGCCGGTAAAAGGCCTCTGTGCATTCAATACACGAAACTCAGCGGCGGGGTTTCTCAGATAATCCCGTTTTCCACGTCGATGCGCCTATGAAAAACACCTTTCTTGTTCACTTTCCGCTTTTGTCAGCCATGAACCTTCTCGCCCGTCGTCTTCTGAATAATATCGACAACACTGTCCGGGTTGAGCGACATTGAATCGATTTTTTGTTCCACGAGAAACTGCGCGAAATCGGGATAATCACTTGGGGCCTGTCCGCAGATGCCGACCTTACGCCCGGCATTATGAGCCTTTTTGATCACTATCGCAACCATTTCCTTCACCGCATCGTCACGTTCATCGAACAATGCTTTGAGATCTCCGGAATCACGATCTACCCCCAGAGTCAACTGAGTCAAATCATTGGAACCGATCGAAAACCCGTCGAATCGCTTGGCGAATCTATCGGCTAGAAGGACATTCGACGGTATTTCGCACATTACATATACCTCAAGTCCCTTTTCGCCCCTCTTAAGTCCATTTTCCGCCATAACCTCCAAAACCCGATCGGCTTCATCAACCGTTCGGCAAAACGGAATCATCACAATCACATTTTCCAGGCCGATAGTTTCACGGACCTTATGTATCGCCCGGCATTCGAGCGCGAACCCGTCACGGTATTTTTCATTGTAGTACCGGGATGCTCCGCGGAAACCAAGCATCGGATTGGCCTCTTCCGGCTCGAACTGTGAACCACCGATCAGATTGGCGTACTCATTTGTTTTAAAATCGCTCATTCGTACAATAACCTGCTCAGGCCACTGCGATGCGCCAATCCGTGCGATCCCCTCTGCCAGGTGGTCGACAAAATACTGTTCTTTGTCGTTGTATCGATGAGTCAGCTCCTCTATCTGCTTTTTAGCCTCCTGATCTTCGACTTTATCAAAATGAGTCAACGCCATGGGATGTACTTTGACGGCGTTATTGATAATAAACTCCATGCGAGCCAGACCGATTCCTTTTGCCGGAAGTCGCCACCATCGGAATGCCGCGGCGGGACTGGCGATGTTCATCATGATTTTCGTCGGAGGCTTAGGGAGGTCTTCGGTGTTTACCTCGTTTTCTTCGTACTCCAGTTCCCCTTTGTAGACAAATCCTTTATCTCCCTGAACGCACGACAGAGTGACGGCGTCCGCCCCTTTCAGCTTTTTTGTTGCGTCGCCACACCCGACCAACGCCGGAATCCCGAGTTCACGGCTGACAATTGCGGCATGTGAGGTTCTCCCTCCGTGATCGGTGATAATGCCGGCCGCGCGTTTCATGATAGGGACCCAGTCCGGATCGGTCATTCCGGTGACCAGGATTCCGCCTTCCTGGAACTCGTCGATCTGCTCGGAACTTTTGATAACTTGCGGCTTCCCCGTCGCAATACTCTCGCCAATGGCCGTGCCGGTCACCAGGGTTTCGCCTTTTTCTTTGAGTTTATACGTCTTGAAGGAGGACACGCTCTTTTGTGATTGCACAGTTTCCGGACGTGCCTGCACGATATACACTTCACCGCTTCTACCGTCTTTGGCCCATTCCATATCCATGGGTTTGTCATAGTGCTCTTCGATCGTGGTGGCCCACTTTGCCAATTGAATTATTTCCTCGTCTTCGAGCACCATTGTATCACGTTCTTCTTTTGACGTATCGACATTGCGCGTCGTCGCGTTGCCGTCTTTGCTGTACACCATTTTTTGGGCTTTGTCACCCAGGGTTTTTCCGATTATCGGTGAGAACTTCTCATCCTTGAGCAATGGTTTGAATACTACATATTCATCGGGCGTGACGGTTCCCTGCACCACGTTTTCGCCAAGCCCCCATGCTGCATTGATGACAACGACATTGGGGAACCCCGTATCGGTATCTATCGAGAACATAACTCCCGAGCCGGCTTGGTCGGAACGTACCATTTTCTGCACACCAACCGACAGGGCAACCTTCATATGGTCGAACCCCTTTTCGGTGCGATAGCTGATAGCGCGATTCGTAAAGAGCGAAGCATAACACTTCCTGCAGGCATCCAGGACATCCTCACCCCCGCGAATATTGAGGAATGTTTCTTGCTGTCCCGCAAAACTTGCATCCGGCAGGTCTTCCGCGGTAGCACTACTTCGAACCGCTACATCGACTTCGTCTTCCTTGTACATATCACAGAGACGTAGATACTCGTCCTGTATTTCCTTTCCGATCTTTTCCGGAAACTCACCTTCCAAAAAAAGCCTTCGAATCGATTTGCCTACTTTTTCCAGTGATTTCTTTTCACCCTTCAGATCATCTATCAAGGATGACATTTTTTCTCTTATCTCATTTTCCTGAACGAATTTTCGGTAAGCATCGGCGGTGGTTGCGTATCCATTCGGGATTCGAACTCCCTTGGTTTTCAGGTCACGAATCATTTCACCCAGTGAAGAATTCTTCCCTCCCACGATCGAAGTATCGTCCACACTAAGCGTATCGAACCACCGTACATATTTTGCTTCTCCAGGCATTTTATCCTCCGGTTATTTACTTGTGATCGAGAATTCCATTTTTTCTTTTTTATCAAATCGATGTTCTTGTCCGCATACGCGAACGGTAATCGGATTTCCCCACCCTTCGAAAACCTCGACTTGGACTCTTTTGTGATCTATGGTTAGATTTACCCAGCGGCTACGATAGCGCAATCTGAACGTCAGCTCTCCGATCGCATCGGGCAAGCGCGGGTTAAGGATAAGGATGTCATCTCTCACTTCCATACCGGTATAGCAGCGCTGCAGCATATCCACAGTTCCCGCCATTGCGCCAAGATGAATCCCCTCGGGAGTGGTCCCGCCCTGTACATCTCGAGTATCACTCTGCAGGGCGGCTTCAAAAATGTCCCACGAACCGGCTCGATCGAACCGGGACAATACCCAGGAATAGACGATCCTGCTCAGTGTCGAGCCGTGGGAGGTTCTTGCTCCATAGTACTCAAGTGTGCGTGGAATCAGGTCGGAGGTGTATTCATACCCCATTCGCCGCAGTAGGTCGGCAATTTCTTCCGCCGAAAACAGATAAAAGAGCATAAGAACATCAGCCTGTTTGCCTGCTTTATATCTGTTCACCGAATCGTTTTCCGCCTCCAGGACTCTGTCCAGCCGAATGTTGTCTCCGTACCGGCTCCGATACTTTTCCCAGTCCAACTCTTCCAGGCTATCGTATCCATCGAACTGAGCTATTACGCCATTATCGAGAAATGGCACATACATATTTCGGCTGATACGATCCCATCGGTCCAGATCTTCGCGCGTAATGCCCAGATCGGAACAGATTTCGGCACACCTCTGTCCATCTAGTATGTCAAGTACTTCCCGAGCCCGGGCAAGCACCCATGCGGTGGTGATGTTGGTATAGGCGTTGTTATTGATCCCAGGCGTATCCTCTTTCGGATAACTAGTATGATATTCATCGGGTCCGACGACACGGCGGATTTCAAAACGGTCGCTATCGGGATTATAATCGGCTTTGGACGCCCAGAATTGTGCGATGGATAGTATCAGCTCGGCGCCGTAAAAGTAGAGAAATTCACGGTCGTCGGTAATCTGAAAGTACTGCCACACCGAATACACAATGGCTGAGTTGACATGCCGCTGCAGGTGTGTGTTGTCGGGGATCCATCGCCCTGATTGGGGATTGAGGTGAATATCCTGACTCTCTTCACGACCGTCACTTCCGCTCTGCCACGGAAACATCGCTCCCCGGTATCCCGCCTCACGCGCGGCACGTCGAGACCGCTCCAGCCTGCGGTACCGATAATTGAGAAGGGCACGCGTTAATTCGGGAATTCGATACGTGTAGAAAGGAAGGATGAACAGCTCATCCCACATGATATGCCCGCGATACGCTTCTCCGTGCCACCCCCGCGGCGGCACACCGGTGTCTTGGTCGGTGGTATTCATTGAGGCGGTCTGCAGCAAATGAAAGATATGCAGTCTCGCAATTTTCTGCGCGTTCCCGTCGTTCCCGATACGAATATCACAACGGTCCCACAATTCTTTCCAGGCTGAAACCTGACATTCGAGTAGTTCTTCGAAAGATGGTGCATGCACCGCATTCTCGGACGCCGTGGTGAGCGGATCCGCCATTGCAGGATCACGTGAAGTATATACCGAAACGATTTTCTGGATCCGAACCGGCTGTTGTCGACTGCACGATACCGTCAGCAACTGACCTATATAATTTTCATTTCCAACTGGTTCACGTTCAACGGCTGCCGGTTCATTGCCGTGAAACACTCTCGTACGCATCGCCTGGGCCATGTGTATATCCGACTGCCGGGTCTTGACCTCCAGCACAACGGCGTCTTCGGCAACCCGGTCGGTCGTAATTGGCGCAAGATGAACGCCATTTAGCTCCCGATAGCGCGCCACCCCGCTGTTCTCCACTCCACCATCGATTGCCGATAGCACATCCACCAGACCGTCCCAGTTTTCAAGCCGAAAAGTCCACTGAATAGCTGCATAATGCCGGTGGCGCATGTGGACCAGTTTCCTTGAAACAAGAGACGTTTCCCGCCCTTGGAAATCTCTGAATCGGCTTTCCCGAACCAGAACTCCATTTTCCATATCGAGCTTCTGACGGTACTCCAACAGGTGAACTCTTTCAGGGGCATACCACTCCTGCTCACCGTGAGGTCGGAATTTCAGGACCTGCCAGTTAGGCCAATTGACCAGGTCCTCATTCTCTATGATTTTGTCCTTCACATTCGATTTCGCACGGTCGTATCCTGCCGCCAGATAGGTACCCGGATAGTGAACATCACCCGCATCGGTGCTCTCATGTGCACCCCGTGTTGCGAAATACCCGTTTCCAAGCGTGCAGAGGGCCTCTCTGAGAGGTTCCTGCTCTTTTCGGAATCCTTCATAGGATAGGGAAAATTCCTGTTTTTCTGCCATAGTTGTCCCCATAAAGAGTTCTTGGAGATGACTACCCTAGCAAATCCTGTTCCAGGCACATGCCGGCGCGAACGATTGCGAAGATTTCTCAACCCGACTTCGACAGTCGAGAGACGCCGTACCGCGCTGCACTGAGCGGTGTCGAAGTGAGCGAAGCGAGGTATTGCGCTGCACTGCGCTGCACCTGAGCGGTGTCGAAGTGAGCGGAGCGCCGCATTGAGCGAAGCGCCGCATTGCGAAGTCGAAATGTCGAAATGTCGAAATGTCGAAATGTCGAAATGTCGAAATGTCGAAATGTCGAGTGAGCGAAGCGCTGCATTGAAGTCGAAATGTCGAAATATCGAAAGCATTATGCGTAAATGTTGTGCGAGATTGACTTAGAAAAAGCGCAGGGGTATCCGGGGAGATACTTTGAGCATTTTTCTACAACGAATCGTGCAACCGCTTACGCAGAATTCCGTAACTCGGCTGCCGAAGCCGGGTCAAGGTTCGACTACTTCGCTACTGAATATCTGAACTCCCTTTTGGCTTATCTCCTCTTTGACCCTTATGAATTCCTTTTCGTCCAGCGCTCTGGTGGCATCTTCGATCAATACGGCGGGAAAGCCTTCTTTTATGGCATCTTTGATGCTGTAATAGACACAGACATCGGCCGCCAGTCCGCAGAAATACAGTTGTGTGGCTCCTTTGTCCCTGAGGTATCCGGTCAGTCCCGTTCTTCTCCTGCCGCCATTATCGAAAAAACCGCTGTAGCTGTCGATCTGCCTGTCGGTGCCTTTGCGAAAAACGGCTTCAACTCTCAAAGTATTCAATGACGGGTGGAATGCGGCGCCTTCGGAGCCCTGCACGCAGTGATCGGGCCAGAGCACCTGCTCCATGCCCGCAAGATCCATTGTATCAAAAGGAGTTTTACCCCGGTGATTGGAAGCAAAACTGACATGATCCGAAGGATGCCAGTCCTGGGTGGCAATCACCAGATCGAACCCGGCCTGCAGTTCATTGACTATCGGTATTATTTCGTCTCCCCGAGGTACCGCAAGTGAGCCGCCGGGGCAGAAATCATTCTGAATATCAATAAGGATCAGGGTCTTCATGTAAACTCCTTCTGTACTGTTCAATCAATTTGTCCCGTTCTTTCTTGAGGCCATCACTTACGCCGATTTTGTAGAGGTGAGGGTTTTCGAATCGTTTGTATTCTGCGGGGAGTTTTTCCAGTCTGCTTCCAAAGTAATCGGACGTTTCCTTTATAGTGGCCGGAGTATTGGTCTGTTTTCCCTTTCGCATTACCATTTGCAGAAGCGGTTCTTTGCGATAATGACCGATTTGCATACTCTTGAGTGGTTCAAAGGGATGATGCATTCTTTTTGAACCGGTTTCGTCGTGAACCGATATGCAATCTGCTCCGACCCAACCGTTATTATCATCTTTGAGCCGATAAATCTGTTTTCGGTAGGGCAGGGTGATTTTGGAAAGGTCTTCGGTAAGCTTGATACGTGGTTTCCCCCCGGCAAATGACAGTTTATAGACGCCATCGAGCGCACCATCGGGACTGCCGACCACCAGACGAGTACCCACGCCATACATATCAATGGGTGCGTTTTGTTCCCTGAGGCTTCGTATTACATATTCATCGAGTTTGTTCGAAGCGGCAATTTTGACATAGTTCAGCCCTGCTTCATCAAGCATTTTCCGGCTCCGCTTAGCCATTGCGGCAAGATCCCCGCTATCAAGCCTTATCCCCTTGAGACGTTGGCCCCGGCCCTCCATCTCTTTCCCTACGATAATGGCATTGGGTACGCCACTTCGAAGGGTATTATAGGTGTCCACAAGGAAAACGGCGTTTCCCGGCCAAATTTTTGCAAACTCGCGAAAAGCATCGATCTCACTATCGTAGCTCTGAACAAAAGAGTGCGCCATGGTGCCGGAGATATCCATGCCGAAATCGCGCCCCGCGCGCACATTACTGGTAGCATCAAAACCGCCAATTATCGCGGCACGGGCGGCATAATAGCCGCCCGGCCCCTGTGCCCTTCGAAGCCCAAAATCCACAAGCTTGCCTTCGACGCCCGCGGCCTGCCGCATGCGGCTGGCCTTGGTGGCTATAAGAGTCTGAAAGTTGATAAGATTGAGAAGAATGGTTTCCACAATTTGTGCCTCAATGACGGGAGCTTCGATCTGCAGAACCGGTTCGGTGCCAAAAACAATTTCACCCTCTCTACAGGAGTAAATGTCACCACTGAAACGAAATGCTTTGAGATAGTCAAGAAACCGTCCATCAAACCCATTTTCCGACAGGAACCTGAGGTCATGTTGATTAAAATGGAAATCCCGCAGTATATCGAGCAGCGTCTGGAGGCCCGCAAAAACCGCGTAGCCGCTTTTGAAGGGTAATTTGCGGAAGAAATAATCGAAAACCGCGGTCTCTTCCGCCCTCCCGCCGAGAAAATATGCCTGTGCCATGCTTAGTTCATACTGGTCGGTATAGGTTGCGGTGTACTCAATCATAATGACCTCCTTGAACGACACTGAACCGGCATTTTCCGGACAGACCAAGACAGCAAAAAACGGGCCGAAAAGAGCCTGCCTGGGCCGGCAACGGATTAAATTCAATTAACCTAAACTGAGCGATTCTGAGTGAGGAAATGGCGTAATCTCATGAGGCGAGGCGGGTTGAAGGAATCGCAGTGCATACCCACTGGGGTATGTGCAAGATTTCTGAAA
>CAYFVL010000210.1:0-10787 GCA_964346405.1 uncultured Fibrobacterota bacterium | reverse complement strand
GGGACACCGCCTCGACTTCTCGGTACGGCGTCTCTCGATTGCGAAACTTGGGCTAACCCTTTTCACTGGATTTTCTCCGTATGACCAAAGACTCACAAGACGATCGGCCGGAAGGCGAGCGGCCGGAGGAAAAAGAAAAACAGAAACCCGAGAACTCCGTAGAAAGCGACTCTCAAGCAAAGAAATACGAACAGGATTCGCCTCCCGAACCGGTTCAAATTCCCGAAGAGAGACCGGCTCCGGTGGAAAAAGCGATGGCCGAACGCCGGGAGGAACTACCCTCCCCCCCAAAGGTCACCGGCGAAGCCGAACTGAACAGCCGTCGTCTGAATCGCCGGGTACTGCTCGTACTGGTTATAGCCTTTGCACTGATGCTGGTTCCGATGATACGGCTCTTTGTGGTGCCAATTGTACTTGCGACTACCTTTGCGACACTGTTTTACCCTCTCTATGAAGGAATCCTCAAAAGGCTGAAGATGCATCGTGCAGTGAGTTCGCTTATCACCTGCGTAATACTTGTCACCGGGCTTCTGATTCCCTCGTATTCTCTTGTCCATCTGGTGACTCTTCAGACCATCGATCTATATCAAACGGCCGAACCCAAGGTCAAAGAGATCGTGCGGGAAGGCGAACAAGGCATTTTGGGGCGACTGGACAGAATTCCTATTATACGGAGAATCACTTTCTCATCCGAAAACATCCAGGAATTCATACAGGAGGGCATTCGGAATCTCGGACGCCTGGGTACCACTATCGTAAACAAGACATCGGCCGGAGTTCTGGGCCTGGTAGGAAATCTTGGCATCACTCTCTTTTCCATGTTCTATTTCTTTATGGATGGAGAACAGTTAATCTCGCGACTTCGATACCTCAGCCCACTTCGACGAGACTATGAAGAGATGCTGCTGTCTCGATTTCTACTCATCTCCCGTGCCACGATAAAGGGAACGGTAGTTATCGGACTGGTTCAGGGAACACTGGGGGGACTGTCTCTTTTGATATTCGGTATCGAGACCTGGCTGATCTGGGGATTTGTCATGGTCGTCCTGTCGATCATCCCGTTAATCGGCGCCTGGCTGGTTTTGATCCCGGCGGGAGTGATCCAGCTTATACTGGGTAACCTGTGGGAGGGCATTGGCATTCTGGTGGTCAGTACGGTGGTTATCTCGAATATTGACAACCTCCTGCGACCGCGTCTGGTCGGCAGGGGCTCAAAACTCCACGATCTGCTGATCTTCTTCTCGACACTCGGCGGTATCGCGGTCTTCGGAATAATGGGATTTATTATCGGTCCGGTAATTGCAGCACTTTTCGTCACAATAATAGAGATCTATGGACTGGAATACCAGAGAGAACTGACTTCGCCATACACCAGCAGCAAAGGCTGAAAATGCAGATTTCTTCTTTGCGCGAGCCCCTTTTCGTGCTGTGTCTCTTTGCGGGAGCAGTTTCGGAATTGATAACGATTGCTGCCCCGGGGAAAGTGCTCGGAATCGTCGATTCGGATCCCCGGGAACTTGCCGATTCTCCACTTTTCCGAATCATTCTCAGCCTATCGGCTCTATACCTCATTGCGGTGGCAATGATGTTCACCTCCGGGAATCCCCTTTTCCAGTCCTACGGCATGATCATCCTGGGCATTTCGCTGGGAATCTGGATGTTCCGCAAGCCGCTTCTTCAACACCGGTATCTGCAACTGGCCGCAACCACAGTCTGCCTTGTTCTGCTTCTGGATACCGTCCGGAAAACCCTCTTCAGATAGTTACGTCTACCTTCGAGAGACAGATAGTTCTTCGTTCCAAAGGAGCGGTGATCAAAACCGCATTCCCGACAGGCGGCTTTTCTTCGCGGCAGTCTCGACTACATAGAACTGCGGGGCCCGCATCGGCTCCTGAACGGATTGTCCGATCATGTTTATCTGCCCGGCCACCGCGGCTCTTCGGCCGGCGGCATTCGTGGGAAGCGAACGAAAACCCCTGCCGGGAATAATACCGGCCGAGGAGAACGAATTACTGAAATAGTCGAGAACCTCTTTCATGAGTTCCGGCGGCACGGTGGGATGCTTCTGGCCCTCGAGTTCAATATATTCATGAACGACGCCTGAATTCATGAGTAACTCATGCAACTCTTTGTTTTCCTCCTCGAACCACAGATCCTCGAGCCCGTTGTAGAATCTAATCTTCGTATTGAGCGCCGACAATTCGTCGACTCGGGCAAGCACATTTACGGCCGCATAGTTATCGGGGTCTTCTCCGAGGACGTGACGAAGACCGAATGTGTTACCTCGCCACCGCGAATTGAACGGATATCTCAGATCCAGCGCGGATTTTATTCCGCACATCACTCCAAAAACATCCGAATGCTCGAGGGCATTATGAAATGCCCCGAATCCACCCATACTGTGTCCGGCAATTCCGGTATTCGAGCGATCGGGCAGGGTTCGATATTTGTTGTCGATATATGGCTTCAGTTCTTCTACCAGAAAAGAAGAATACTGCGATTTCTCACGTAATGGACTGTCAAGCCACCATCCCAGAGAATCACCGGCCATCTGGTCGTTATTCGGTATTACCACGATGAATTCGTAATCGTCAATATAAGCGTCCAGATCCGCATATACGGAATCGAACGTCATTTCAGCATTGTATCCGGCGGCATGAAGAAAATACAGCACCGGAAACCGTTTATTCGCCATTGATTCATAACCATCCGGCAATACAACCTTGAAAACCGCCTGAGTATCCAGATAAGCGCTCTGCAGAGCTTCGGTATTGATTGCATTCCCAAAACACAGTATCGGCATCATGAATATCGGTGCACAGCGAAAAAAATCCTTCATGGGTATTTCTTTTCTCCTTATGGAATGGTACAAATGAATTTTTCGGAAAAGGTATTCAACATACGAGTGTTGCGACAATCGGGTTATTCGCTAATGCGATTCGATACTATTGTGCGCCGATAAAGAAGCGGCTGTGGGGCGACATGAGCCCGGGTCAGGTCTCGCGGACTATTATCATATACCGGCTCCTCTCAGCGTAATGCCAAAGAGGCGATCTCGCGCTTATGCGTCGTGATCACCTCTTTGGGCGTCATGTTTCCTGCTCCTGAAGTCACCCGAACGTACACGGCCGGGCAACATGATGCGACATACAGATCTATTTCACGGTCAACAGCTTCAGCTTCGCATACTCTTTCGAGCCGTCTATCTGAACCCATACCACATAGAACCCGTCGGGCAGACGGTTCAACTGAAGGTCCGTTTTGTAAACGCCTTCCTGGGTATACGAAGCTATGCATCGTCCGCGAGCATCATTGATACCGACCCGGTACGACTTTCCCTCGCTCCCCAGGACGAATAGAGCCCCGTTCCTCAATTCGATCATGGGGGTTATCCGATGATTATTGAGAGTCTTGCTCGTGGATCTCCGTATCGTACCAACAGGCCCCGAAAGGTTGTCCGGGAAGAAGATCGTATCTCTGGGGTTGTTTACATCGATATGCCAACTGGGAATTTTCAGCAGCCCGTTTTCAACGAAGGGAATATCGTTGATTGCATTATCAATGGCCCAGCCACGAATATCGGACATTTCCGCACCGTCGGTACATTCCTTCAGGTCTTTGCTGCCGTCATGACCAACTGTCTCGTCGACATGTCCGCTCATGTTCTGCACACGCCACTTCACTTCACCGTTTGAAGGGTCAAGGCAGTATGCCTGCAATCCACCATCCAGAGTTGGCAATCGACCTGCTACCGCATACAGGTTTCCTTCACTGAGCGCCACGCCGAATACCGGCCAGAGCGACTCAACCTGACTGTAGGCGACCATGCGAATATCATCGGGAGCGGCCAGGAATTTCCAGGCGAGAGATCCGTCATTCAGGTTCAACGCATATACGTATCCATCATGTCCTCCGAAGTATACCCGTGAACCGTCAATGACCGGTTCACCCGAAACCCGGGAATCCGCAATAAAATTCCACACTGTTTCGCCGCTTCGAGTTGCTTCCACGCGATGTTCATGGACTACCGCCGAAATGGTCAAGTCTCCCGCCTGCACGCCGGTTGTTCTTTTCCGCGCCATTCCGGTCCAGACCGGCATTCGATGCCAGTGCCTTAAATGTTCGCCGGAAACCATGAACTGGGGAGCGCCACGCTTACCCGAGGACTTTGGATCAGCGCACACATCCGAGGTTCTCGGCACGTAAGTTCCGATGGACCGTTCCGTCCACTCATCCCCGAGTCGGCTGTTTTGTGCGACGGACTGCTCCTCGAGTACGTCGGCAACAAGAGCGGCTTCTCCACCGACGGTCATAACCCGATCTTCCATGCTCAAAAAATCGGATTCGAACACCGGGTTTACCTTCTGCGAAGAGGACTGAGTAGGAATCGAGCGCCGACAGGAGCACTTGCCGCCGATTTGATACATTTGACCGTACGCCATGATGGGCACATAACTGCAGGCGGCCGTACCAATAGTGACCATCCGGTAGTCGGCATCCGCCTTCAGGGTTCGCAGCTTTGAAATTGGTACAAACTTTTCAGAAGCGATTAAGTAGTCCGGCGTAATGGTTGTTGAGGGACAGGAACCAAAATAATCCTTCAGAGACATGTTTCCGACTTTCTCGCCGGTACTCAAATCATGAGAGGAGTATGAAATATGAGAAGCAAACACCATCAGATTTTCGCCGGGTATATTTATAGTATTACCACGGTAACTGCCATGTATATATCCGGCCGCATCTTCAATCGTCCACTCGATTTCACCGGTATGCACATTCAGGCAGTGACGCGGTTCCCGACTGGTGCTGACCAGTATGCATTTGCCGTCCTGGGCGGCGACCATCTCGTGAAACTTCTTCTGCCCGTTCGGCAATTCGTCCAGCGTCCAAAGCTTATCACCGTTCGACAGCTTCAGCCCAACCGCTTGTTTGAAGAACCCGAAATACTCACGAGCCGGACCGAAAAATGCATTTCCATCCTCACCCTCGGTGTATTGAGTTACCGCGATTGCGAGAATTGAATCCTGGATCAACCCGTTCCGAATAAGCGTCGCATCGTCTCCGGGTACTTCGTATTCCCAGATAATATCTCCGCTTTCCTGATTCATATACCATACTTTGTTTCCAAAAATCTGGATGACATTTTCATCGTGAATAAGCGTATGAGCCAGGTTGAAATGTCTCTTGTTCCATTCATCGATAACGACGTCACCATCCTCCTGTGTCTCTGTCCCCAAGACCGCGGTGTTCCAGTATTTCTTTTTGATTTCGCCCGTACGAAGATCGTATGCTACCAGGCCTTCTCCTATGCGCCCCGTGTAGCCGAACAGGTACTTATCGGTCATTGTCCACATCTGGTTAGACGACTGATGCGCCATTGCCGGAAAATTTATTCCAAGGTAATCTTCCCGCCACAACAGCACGCCGCTGAATGCGTCTCGCGCCCAGGTTCCACCGCCTACCGTGCCGGTCCAGGTGCAGCCGGCCACTCGCTCAGACTCGAACAGACAGAGACCTCGACGTTCCTGGTTGCTAAAATAGGCATCCGGAGCGCCAATCCACTTCACCTGGTTGGGAATCCCCACTCGTTTGTCGTTTTGATAACAATTCAGGGTGGAGTCGTCTTTCCAGTGAGAAAACTGGTTCACGTCGGCCGGAACCGGGATATAGTGCTTTTTCCAACTGCCGTTTTCTTTAATGTAGGCGGTGGCATTGTAGCCAAGCACGCGGTTTATCTCGGTCATCGAAGGTCCCTTATTACCAAGGGCATCCAGGTCGGCTACCAGGAGGTTCACGATGCGGTCTGTGTACGGGAGCTTTGTGGCGGAAGCAGCGTAACTTACCGAAGCCACAGGGTACAGCTTCTTCTGGAACAAGTTCTTACGCGCGTTTATCGCCACTTGTTCGCTCAGAGCCAGGCCCTGCACCAGGTTGATCCCGCCGTTGGTAAGCGCAGCCTCCAATTCGCCGTCTTCGGTGCCGAGCACAACGCAAAAGCCTCCTCGAATGCCTGACGCATTCAGGGCTTCATTCGCGCTCGGTAGTTCCGCGGAAATTAATGAGCCGAAAAGAGCAACAAATACTGCCAATGCCGGAATTTTCATGATTAAGCCTTACTGTTGGAAGGTTCGCTTCGCGGTACATAACTAGTGCTTGTCCGAAAAGTCCCTAAAACGGACGCTGAGCCTGTCGAAGCGCCCGTTTTAGGCTGAAATCGCCGGTTTGCTTCATCAATCCGAGCGAAAACAGGACTTTTCGGACGGACACTAACTAATACAGAATAAAGCGAAGCCCAGGAAGATGCTTGCGCGAAAAAGTTCCATTGTTCCCGTTTGCCGTACAATCTGCCCGCGCCCGTTTTGCCGAGGCGGAAAAATAAGTACCCCTTCTGGAGTTTTTATTGCGGTGTGACGACAAATACGCGGATCAAATTAGCGATTTTTTTCGGCAGGGGATTGCTTCTGGGTGGAGAATTTGCCGGGGGGCACTTCGGCAGCAAGGTTGATTCGTTCAGGGGCCACCATCGTTAGACGAAAACTTCTAAAAAAGCAGAATTGTTTTCTCTACAGGGCAGACCGGCTTCTTTATCCGCATGCGCTGTGTAACGCGAAGGCGGTGGGCATGGGCGGGGGCATAATCAGGCCTCACCCCGAGCGCTTTCTCATAACACCTCAGCGCTTTCTCGAACTCGAGACCACGTTCCCATGCTAAACCGAGATTGCTCCAGGCGCGCGGGTTGTGTGGTGCCAGTCGCACGGTGCTCTCCCAGAGACGTAGCGGATCGTGATAATCCAGGCTGCGAATACTTGTTGTTGCCGCAAGCAGTACGCATACAATCACCAGCGCTGCTGCAACTGCGGCGCCATACCGACGCAGTTGCAGCAGCGCCCCTACGAATGCACCCGACAGCAGAAACAGGCCCATGTTTGCCGGATAGGCGTGGCGTTCGTTTACAATGTCCGAACGAGGCATCGGCAAGAACTGTAGAAATGAGAAAAGCATGAACCATCCCAACGCAAACGCCGCGGACCGATACCTGAAGCGCAGCAAGAAAGTCCCGGCACAGAGGCCGGCGGCAAGTAGAACCGTGCCGACGTTCGCAGCCGCTGACCGTGCGATGCCGTCCAGTGCCGGATCGATGCAGAGCCTGTTGACCGCGATGAGGCGCGATAGCAGGTAGATGAGCCCATGTGCATGTCTGACGAAAGCCTCGCCAATGGAATACCGTCCCACCGACTCCGCCGCCAATCGAAACATGACTGAATTTGCCAGTACAACAACCGTAAAACCGATCAGCATCGCGCCGTGAATCCGAAGCTTCGCAAGTGCCGCTGTGGTGCGGCCGCGGCAGGTGCACACTTCCCACCAGAATAAACCCAGCGGCAGCAACACAACTGTTTCTTTACACATGAGTGCGGCAGCGAAAAGCAGGGGGGAAGCGACATACCACATCAATCGAGCGTGCCTGGTATCGGAGGGTACGCTGAAGGCAAGAAGGGAGCCGGCGCAAAAAAGCGCCGCAAGGGCGGTCGTGCGGCCGGAAATGTAGGTAACCGCTTCGGTGTGTACCGGATGTACCGCAAATAACATGGCCGCCCAAAAGGCAGGACTTTGCCACAATGGTAAGCACCCATCGCGAAACACGCGGCGACCGATGCAAAACACCGAAACAGCCGCCAACGCGTGTACTGCAATATTGACCGTATGCAGTCCGGTAAGTCCTCCGCCCAAATGCCGATTAAACAGATAGGTCAATTTACTCAGCGGCCGCAGGCCACTGCCAAGCGATTTGGTCCATGCCGCAAAGCTTTGCGTGGCGGGATCATCAAGGAGCACGGTGTAATCATTGAAATGAATTACCCCCCGAAAGGATGTGGCATATGCGGCAAATGTCGCGGCAATGAGTATTGCCGGGGCGCAATACCGTCCGGTGCAGCACAAATATCTGTTTGCCTGCGGGCGCATGGTGAAGCCGTTTATCGTCCGGTGAATGCAGCCCACAAGCGAGAGCTGAGCATCCGGAAGCGGCCGGTCATAGTTTCGGGGTACTCGTCTATCTGCGCTTTGGCCAAGTTCGATAGGCAACAGTCGTCCGCTAAACGCAGAAATGCTATCCTTGATTGGAGGAAAAGCAGTTGCTGCTCATGGCAGACGACCTCGGCGACAGAAAGGTCATAGGCATCGATTATTCCTTCGACCCTTGTGCCGACTTCAAATCCTGTGCTGCCTGCAATGCGTGCCAGAATGCGCACGGGAAGGGTGCTGAAAAAGGAGCCTAAATTTGCGGCAATATGCGTCTTCTCATGAAAGGCAACCGAATTTACCACGATGTCACATTGGGTGGCACACATGCAGGAATCAACCATAATGCCGGAAGAAATGGACCCCAGCTCATATCGTCCCGAGTGACCGCCGAGACATTCAGTCATGAGCTGTGGATCCCGTGTGGCGTACGAACCGAAAGCGTTTCGCGCCTCTTTCAGACTGGATACATTGCCTGTCAGCGCGTCTGTTCGCACTTTTCGCCAGGCTTCCAGATTACTCTTTTGCGTTTCCGTGAATCGCTCGATGTCCGGCAGGTCTTCGCACCCGCATTTCCATGTCGTACACTGGCTGATTGGAATCAGGATATTCCCCGCTTTTTTGGCGAGTCCCGCCGTATCCATTGGCACATCAATAACCGTCGTGGGCCACGAAACTGGTGGAAATGCGGTTTCGGCGCGTTGCCAGAAAAGGCTCGATTCACACATGAGCATGGTAGTGCCGGTATTAATCTGGTACCATGTCTGCATGACAAGACGGTCGTTTTTCATTTTGAAGAACGTCGCGTGGTTTATTCCGTCTTGCCGTGCCGACTGTCCGAGTGTATCTGCTATGCCTAGATACCATAGGGAGTCGACTGGATAAAAACGTGCGATAGAAACGGTCCGGGTATACCGTTCTGTACCCGCGCACCAGGCAAGGAGCGTACATGCTTCGTTGCCGATAGCAAGCCGGAGATCCATTTTCGCCCCGGTTATAGAATCGGCGTACGGCCCGGGGGCTTCGGTTTCGGTTATGCTTTCAGTCACCATGCGCATCGATACCTGCGTGGTGATAGTCCCGCCGACAGACGCCGGCTTCCATCTGCCATTAATCGTGCCGGTCTGCTCCGAGTGTGTGTCTTGCCGGTCCTGGGGAGCATCCGTTGGCAGCCGCGGACCACCACCGATATCGTGGCACGAGATTGAGGAAAACAAACCCACATAAATGGCAATGCGAATCGCCACCGCGACTGAAATGCTGTTCATATTCATTTGGCCGATCCTGGAGAGGATGTTTTTTATTGATCGAAGGAGTCGTAACAAGATTCACGGCTTAATCAACATAAATTCTGCCCCGACGGTCCCGTTGGCGTGTCCGGAAGTCATTACTATCCAGCCTCCCAATTTTCGCAGCCGAGAACGAGCATTATGCGTAAGATGTTGTGCGAGATTGCCTTACGAAAAGCGCAGGGGCATCCGCTGAGATACCTTGAGCATCATACAATTCGATCGGGCGCCGGCTTACGCAGAATGCCGTGAGTTGGTTGCGAAACTTGGGCTAAGGCGGACACATAGCGCACACCGAACGGAAAACCTCGGTGGAAAGATAGCGGTCTCCCCTGTCGGGGAACAGAACCACAACGGTGGATCCCCGTGGAAGATCCCGGGCAATCATTTTTGCGCCCCATAAGGCCGCGCCGCTGCTCAGTCCGACAAACAACCCCTCCCGCAGCGCCAGTTCCCGCACGGTATCAAACGCGTTGGTGTCCGGAGCCGTTATTTTTCGGTCCAGAAGCTCTTCATGGTAGATCCTGGGAATGATTGCCTCTTTCATGTTTTTGAGTCCCTGTATCCGATGATTCCGATCCGGCTCAATTCCCGCCACTTTGGTACGGTCGTGGTGTTCGCGAAAATAACGGGAGCATCCCATAAGAGTACCGGTTGTCCCCATTCCCGCGACAAACCAGTCCACCTCGCCTTTGGTGTCCCGTACGATTTCCGGTGCAGTGGTGTCGTAATGTGCCCGCCAATTCGATTCGTTGGCGAACTGGTTCGGCATGAAATACTCATCCGGATGTTTCTCAATGATTCGATACGCCCGGGTGATTGCACCGTCGGTCTTATCGCATCCCGGAGTCATCTCGAGTTGCGCCCCCAAGGCATTGAGGATGGAGCGTCGCTCATCACTCACGCAGGAGGGCATGGTCAGCTTGATCCGATACCCCATTGCCGCGGCAACCATTGCCATACCTATGCCGGTATTTCCCGAAGTTGGCTCAAGGATTGTTTTTCCCGGCGTCAGCATGCCGCTTTTAATTGCATCCGTGATCATCCTGCAGGCAGGACGATCCTTGACCGATCCACCCGGATTTGATCCCTCCAGTTTCGCCAGAATACGGACCCCGGTCGTATCGGAATCCCACAATCTTCGAATCTCGGCAAGCGGAGTATTGCCGATTGTTTCCAGAAGGTTCATATCGTCCTCATAAGTGTTCCTCTCTCCAGAGGCGTCTTCTGCTACAATAATTCTCTACTAACACTATACCTGTGAAGTATTAACCCAATTCGACAATCGACACAAAGCGTTCTGCGTAAGCTGTTTGCACGATCTTACGCATAATGCTCGCTCTTCGACTGTGAAACTTGGGTTAAGATACGATTCGCCATGAAAAACAGTGGAATATCGGCAATGTGGGGACCGCCAGTTGAGTTAATTAGTGTCCGTCCGAAAAGTCCTGTTTTCGCTCGGATTGATGAAGCAAA
>CAYFVL010000209.1:0-10796 GCA_964346405.1 uncultured Fibrobacterota bacterium | reverse complement strand
CGGCAAAGCCTCTTCTGGTCTCACCGGCATAGCCGGTGGCTTAGAGCTTTAGTTACCATTTTTCCCATAATCACTCCAATGGAACCGGTCAGAGTGGCCGGGTCGGCCACGATCTTCGTTGCCGGCATTGAAACGAAAAACCCGCCCGAAGCGGCGGCATCACCCATGGAAACGATTACCGGTGTTCCTGATTCACGGGTTAGCTTCACCTCATGCCACACAATATCCGACGCGATATAAGAGCCGCCGGGACTGTTCACGCGAAAAACGATTGCCTCTACCTTTGGATCATCCCGAGCGTCACGGAATGCCTGTGCGACAGTCCAGGCCCCCATTGTATATCCACCCAAAGGAGAATACCGATCTTTGCCTCGATAGATCGTCCCAACTCCATAGATCAGAGCGATAGTCCGACCTTTTCGGTACGTTCCCCCAATTCTGGTATTGTACTCTGAAAGCTCAAGGGTATCGTGTTTCGTAGGAACGTTTTTGAATAGATCGTTGTACGCCGCGTCACGATACCCCAGTCCGTCCACCAGCTTGTTCTCCAACGCTGCTTCAGCGGTAAAAGGGCCTTCGCCGATAAGCTCCCGTACTCTGTCGTATTCCATGCCCCGAGCTTCGGAAACTCCCTCAAGGAGTTGCTCATGGATGCTTTCCATAACAGCCCGATTGGCTTCTTCATGCGCTTCCGAAAATTCGGTGTGAGTGAATGTATACGCGGCGGTTTTGTATTTGCCCCGTTTACCGATTCTGGGGTTTACATCAAGACTGTCCAGAGTTCCCTTCACAAACATCACCTGAGAGGCAAGCCCCGTCAACCCCAGGCTTCCGGATTCCTGCATCCAGATTTTGTCGCATCCGGTCGCAAGGTAATAGTTCTTGTTTCCGGGACTGAATTCCCCGAAGGTTTCCGCAAAGCACAGTGACCGCTTGCCACTCTCCCGAAAACGCACAATTGCGTCCCGGATTTCCTGGGTGGTCGCCCAGCCCAACGTATTCGGCCCGGGTCTCAGTATGAGGCCCTGCACTCGACCATCGGCGGCGGCATGATCTATCGCTCCGACCACATCACGAAGCACAATTGATTCTCCGAGCACAAACCGCCCAATCCTGTTGAACGGAGTGTATTCCACAATCGGTCGATTCAGGTGGATGATCAATACAGTTTTGCGCGGCACGCGCTTCTTTGTGGTTATTTGAAAAGTCGTGACGGTCACAAAAACAACTATCATGAAGAGTGTGATCCATCCAAGGAGCATTATCAGTCTTCTCGGCCGAAATTTCATGTATCCTCCGCTATTTGAGCCTCCTGTGTTATGAAAAACGCTCTTTGCAGGGAAAAGGATGGCTATAGCCCTAGCCCAAGTTTCGCAACCAACTCACGGCCATCCATATTAACCCAAGTTTAGATATAGGGCTAACGCAAGTATCATGCCGTAGCAATTTCATTTGACTCTTTCAGATAAACGTTTTGTTCCGCAACAGAGTCGATGAGTTTGCGGGAAAGAGATTTTGGGCATACCTTTTGCATGTTGTCCGAATCACAACAGCATTAGTCCGTGTTTCGCAGTCGTGAGCGAGTAGTGCACGGTATTCAACGAATACTGCATTGTGCCGGCAAAAACGAGTCAATCGTTCGCTACGTTCAAGTAACTGTTGTTCCCAAGAGCCGGTCCGGGACATAACGAACGTGCATGGATTTCAACAACCGAAAGGCCATTCCGTGACGAAGTCCGATTACCCACGGGGAATCATCTTGAATTGCAGTCCCCGCAAAAACGGCAACTCGGAGATCCTGAGTACGGTTTTTTCCGGGGCGCTTTCACTCTACTCGCGCGTTGAAACTATCCGAGTGCAGGAGCTTTCGATCAGCGCATGTAACGAATGCGATAGACATTGCTTGAGAACCGGCCATTGTGTGACCAAAGACGACATGGAAAACATCTATCGCCACATCGAGGCGGATGATTTCATTGCAGTCGTCACTCCTGTTCATTTCGCTGGTATTCCCGGATACGCCAAAATCATGATGGATCGATGTCAGAAATACTGGGCGCAGAAACTACTGCTTGGGCGATCACCCGTGATTCGCAAAAAAGGATTTGTCGCATTGATCGGCGGTATGGCACCGGGGCAGGGATTTGAGGGTGCACGGTTAACTCTAGACCGATTTATGCAAACCATAAATTGCAGACCCGATCCCAAGGATGTGCTCATTCTCCCCAATGTCGATGCTCGAGGTGAAGTACGGAAGCATAGAAAGGATATACGGTCGTTTGTGGATTCTATGGTCGAGACCGTTTCGGGAAACTCGTGAACTGATAAATCGGCAAACCCGTCCCGTTCGGACGGCAAAAAGGGGCACGCACTGTTTCCGAGTCAGGCAATTACATGAACGAAGGCGATTGGAAGCTTTGATCCGGACATCTCGTCCGCGGTTCGGCCGAAACCGGGATTACCACAACAACCTTACAGGAGGGTTTTCATGTTTTTTCGAAAACTTGGCACTTCCGACCTTCAGGTTTCGTCTGTCGGTCTGGGTACCTGGGCTATTGGGAGCGATTACTGGGGTCCCGTTGATGATAAACAATCGATTGCGGGAATACATGCGGCAATCGATCATGGAATCAACCTCATCGACACTGCTCCGGCCTACGGCGCCGGCCATGCCGAGAGAATAGTTGGCGAAGCCGTTAAAGGCCGACGCGATAAAGTTATTATCGCCACAAAAGTAGGTGTTACCCGGACCGCCGACGACTTTGTCGTCAATTTGAGCCCGGACTCTATTACAAAGGAAATGGAGGATTCCCTTAAAAATCTGAATGTTGACACCATCGATCTATATCAAATTCACTGGCCCGATCCCAAAACGCCACTTGAGAAATCGCTCCATGCTCTGGACAAACTCAAAGCACAAGGGAAGTACCGGTACCTTGGAGTCTCAAACTTTAGCCCGGAACAGATCTCGGCCGCCGGAAAAATTACCGATGTTGTGAGTTGTCAACCACAGTATTCTCTCCTGCGGAGAGATATTGAGAAGAATATGGTCCCCTACTGTATCGACAACGATATCGGGCTGATCACGTACGGCACACTTGCGGGTGGAATACTGACTGGGAAATACAAGGAAATCCCGCGGTTCAACGAAGACGACCACCGCAATGAATTCTACGATTTCTTTCACGAGCCGATCTGGAGTCGTATTCAGGTGCTGCTCGACCATATCCGTCCGGCGGCCGCCGCTCATGACAAAACGCTTGCACAGGCCGTAATCAACTGGTCTCTGTGGCAACCCGGGATTTCATCGGTTCTGGTCGGCGCCAGAAACCCTCAACAGGCGGTGGAAAATGCCGAAGCCGCCGATTGGGAACTATCAAACGACGAACTCGATCTGCTGGCCGAGGAAAGCGCACAGCACATTCAGGCCGTGCACACCCGTGGATAACACTCTCAGAAATGAAGGTAAACGCAAAAGGGCAACAAAGAATATGACGAGGAGGTAGAATGACACAGTATCCAAAACTCTTATCCGAAGGTCGGATTGGAACTCTTTCCGTCAAGAATAGAGTTGTTATGCCCGCGATGGGTACGGTTCTGGCCGGCCCGGGAGGTGAAATCAACGACGATGTGATCGCCTACTATTCGGAACGTGCCGCGGGTGGAACGGGACTCATTATTACCGAAGTAGTCTGCGTCGAGAATAGTCTTGGGAAAGCAACCGGGACTCAGATCAGGATTGACGAGGATGTTTTTATACCCGGGTTGAGCAGGCTTGCGGGTTCCGTCAAGAAATACGGTGCGAGAATATTCGTGCAGCTACATCACGCGGGAAATCAATCGAATTCATCCTTTACCGGTGGTAAACAGATTGTAGCGCCAAGCCCGGTAACAAATGCCGCGGTTGGTGAAGAGCCGCGAGAGCTGTCTACGGGTGAAGTGGATGATTTGGTTGCCCGCTTTGTTACGGCCGGGGTGCGCGCAAAAACTGCTGGTATGGATGGAGTCGAGCTGCACGGAGCGCACGGCTACCTTATCAATGAGTTCCTCAGTCCTCACACGAATCGACGCACCGATCGCTACGGTGGTTCATTCGAAAACCGGATGCGATTCGCGGTGGAGATCATCAATGGAATAAAGCAAAAATGCGGTAGCGACTATCCGGTTTGCGTGCGTTTCAGTGCCGATGAATTCACTGGAAAAGGGATTGACCTTGAAGAAGGAAAGAAGATCGCCGGAGCTCTGGAAAGTGCCGGGGCGGATGCATTGAACGTGAGTTGTGGCACTTATGAAAGTATGCCGGTGGTTGTTGAGCCCATAATGTACAAAGAAGGATGGCGGACCTACCTTGCAAAAGCAATCAGGGAGGTTGTTTCAATTCCGGTTATCGGTGTCGGCGCAATCAAGAGACCGGTAACGGCGGAGAAAATTCTCCGAGATGAAGACGCTGATTTCATTGCGATAGGGCGTGGGCTCTTGAGCGATCCGGAGTGGGTGAACAAGGCCGCGGACGGACAGGAGGAGTCGATAGTCCCCTGTATTGGATGCATGCACTGTATCGACACGATCTTTTCGCTCAACAGAATACAGTGTGCGGTGAATGCACGAGCAGGAAGAGAACGCGAGTTTCAAGGCTTTTCGCGGGACGGAGGGCATCGTCGGGTGGCGGTGATTGGCGCGGGACCGGCAGGCCTGGAGGCCGCTCGCGTGCTCTCTTTGCGGGGATTTGAGCCAAAGGTATACGAACGCCGGGAAAAACCCGGCGGTGAACTCGTTTTAGGATGCCAACCCCCGGATAAGGAACCCATTGAATGGTATCGAAAAGCACTTATACAGAATGTGGAAAAGCTTGGAATAAAACTTGAAACCGGGATACATGCGGAGCCCCATGCCGTATCTTCGGAGAAGCCGTATGCAGTGTTTGTGGCGATTGGAGGAAAGCAGAAGAACCTTTCAAGCATCCCGGGACTGGAAGCAGAAAATGTGATGATGGCCCTGGATGTCCTGGAATCCCCCGATATAATCAAGAACGGCGAGAAAGTTATTGTGATAGGCGGTGGTATGACCGGCTGTGAAACGGCTGAACTGATCAGTTCCAGAGGCGCTACGGCAATGATTGTAGAAATGCTGCCGGAATTGGCCCAGGAAGCCAATTCCATCACCAGAGTAAGCTTGCTTGAGCGATTGAACAAAGATTCCGCCGTCGAAGTGCTTACCGGGTATAAGCTTTCTTCGATCCAGAACGGTACGATAACGGTGGAGCAAACGGAAGGTGGAGAGATTAAGAAGCTTTCAGCGGATAAGATCGTGCTTTCTCTCGGTCTCGAAATCAACACCGATGAAATAGCTCAATGGAAAGATTCCTTTGACAGAGTTACCGTTGTTGGGGATGCCGTTAGGCCGTCGAGTGTCGCATTTGCGGTTCGAACAGCCTTTGATGCCGCCTATGTCCTTCGATGAGCGACCAGTATTCGAGGTACTTGTATATCTGAGAGGTATCCAGGCTGGGGCGGACGAGCATTCCGCCCCAGTCGACTTTTGCTTTCCAGATTTCGTTGCCAGTGGACGGCCATGGCCGGCAAAACGGTATGCCGAACGATTATGCAAAAACATGTTGATTTCGACAGACTCCGCGCACACGATTTGACTTGCCCCGGTTACTTGATCTATCTTAATAGTCTGTTTTGGTTAGTTAGAGTTAATCAAAATTGGACCGGTGGCGAAAGGCGACTGAGAGCGTTGCATTTCAAGACGGGGCGTTGGTGGGATTTAGATTTCTCGCCGGCGGCCTTTTTTTTGTGCGCTCGGTATCGACCAAACGGGACATGGAGTTAATTAACTCAAATCACCGGCACCGGGGGTCGGCTACTGAAACCGACGACACTTCGCATTTGCCCCGCCCCGAGTTTCACAGCCGACTCAGTCATTCTGCTTAAAACCCGACTTCGACAGTCGAGAAACGCCGTACCGCGCTGCACTGAGCGGTGTCGAAGTGAGCGGAGCGTTGCATTGCGTTGCATTGCATTGCGCTGCACTGCGGTGTCGAAGTGAGCGGAGCGCTGCATTGAGCGTAGATTTTACAATCCGCAGCCTGAAGCAGTTTTTGAAGAATATGAAAAAATCTCCCCGGAATACGGCCGACAATTGCCGTCAAACCGTGACGGAGGTTATCGGCCGTTTTTTCAGGACTGAAACAGAACCAATATTTATAGAAAGGAACCAACCATGAAAGAGTCAGTTTTTCCCGACCAGGTTGCGGTGCCGCGGCACATCAGCGATTTGCTTCGGACCGCCAAATCATATAGAATAATCGGCAGCCGTGCCGAATTGCTTGCAAATGCGGCGGGGGACGAATCTCAGAAAGAATTCCAGGTTGAGTATTCGGTCAAAGGCAAAAAGTTCTGTGAAGCGACGGTTGTTCGGTGCAGAAACGGCTTCTCCGTAAATTACCCGGAATCCTATATGCGACGAAGGGATCCGGAATGCATGCTCATAGGCGACGAAAAACCAACCGACAAGGTCAGGTTCTCCGATAAACAGGGCGAGAAATTCGACAATTTGCGAGACAAAACGTTCGATTGGCTTAAAGAGCAGGATCTGGTGGTAACGGCCTATACGTTGGGCGCATTTACCACCGGGGAAGGATACGGTGGGTTGCTTATCGCGCCGGCGAATACAGGTTTTTTCACCGCGGGCCTTGCGGACCTCCAGGGAATTGTGGATCTGGATAAAACCACCGACCCGTTTGTGGTGCACACTGTCATATTTCTTGCCCCACCCTTCAGGCATACTTATTTTGACGGGAAACAGATTGTCGTACATAACCGGCTGGACGATTTGTATGAGATATTCTCATATAATCTCTACCCGGGACCTAGTGCGAAAAAAGGCATTTACGGAGCGCTCCTCTCTATCGGAGAAGCGGAAAACTGGCTCACCCTCCATGCATCGACCGTTCAGGTGGTAACTCCGTATGATAATGTCACAACCATTATGCACGAAGGGGCCAGCGGAAGCGGGAAGAGCGAAATGCTCGAATATGTACACCGGGAAGAAGACGGTCGGCTTTGCCTGGGAAAAAACCTCGAGAGCGGCGACTGCCGTTTCCTCACTCTTCCCCGCGGATGCGTACTGAATCCGGTTACCGATGATATGGCCATGTGTCACAGTTCCACCCAGACCGACAAAGGATACGTTGTCGCCTGTGACGCCGAACAGGCGTGGTTTGTGCGACTTAACCATATCACCCGGTACGGCACGGATCCGAATCTTGAGCAGATTACCGTGCACCCGAAAGAACCACTGATTTTTCTCAATGTTGACGGAGCAGCGGACGCAACCTGTCTTATCTGGGAGCACATCGAGGATTCTCCCGGCGTGCCCTGTCCGAATCCTCGAGTGATTCTTCCACGACACCTCGTACCCGGAACGGTACAAGGGACCGTTGAGGTTCAACTACGCAACTTCGGGATTCGCACGCCCCCCTGCACGCGCGAAATTCCCACGTACGGCATTGTCGGGTTCCTGCACTTCCTGCCTCCGGCCCTGGCGTGGTTATGGCGTCTGGTGTCCCCCCGCGGGCATGCCAATCCGAGCATAACAGGGGTCGAAACTCTGACAAGCGAAGGTGTTGGCTCCTATTGGCCGTTCGCTTCCGGCAAATTTATAGATCACGCCAACCTGCTCCTGGATCAGATTGCCGCAACTCCCCGGACCCGCTATTCCCTGACGCCCAATCAACACGTTGGAGCATGGGAAGTGAGCTTCATGCCCCAGTGGGTATCCCGGGAGTATCTGGCACGACGCGGTTTGGCTCCGTTCAAACCCGACCAACTGATTCCTTCGCGCTGTTCACTGCTCGGCTATACTTTGAAAGCGATGCATGTGGAAGGAAGTATCATTCCCCATGATCTTCTGCGGGTCAATGAACAACCGGAAGTCGGTAATGAAGGGTATGACCAGGGAGCGGAAATACTGCGCTCTTACTTCAAAAAGGAACTTTCGAAATACCTGCTGGATGGTTTGACGCCAATGGGCAAAACCATTATTGAATGTTGCATGGAAGACGGTTCCATTTCAGATTTTGAAGAGCTGTTAGACGGGTAAGAACGACATCACCGGATACGGGCGTCGGAGATGTTCCGAGGCGCCCGTATTCTTCACCTGCTACGAATAGCCGTATTCTCTGCCGACCGCAACATTGTATTCCAAAAAACCTACAACCGCATCTCTTCGTTTTCACAGGATGGGATAAGGAGGATTTCGCCTTGTCAGGAATTCATACTCTCATCGATCGTTTCAACGTATTGAAGCTTTTTCTGGTCGGTTTCCATACTGTGCATGGTTGTCAGAGAAAGCAGCCATGCCAAGGTGCTTTCGGCTCCCTGGTTAAGATTAGGACCGTCGGGGGATAAGCCGTCACGGCAACCACCGGTAGTATAATCATATAGTACGGCACTGAGATCGTTTTGTCCCAGAAACCAACTGAAGGCTTTTCTCGCCGTTTCGAAGTAGAAATCCTTGCCGGTCATCCGGTATGCCAGAAGACAGGTTTCAACCATTGCCTGTGCCTCGATCGGCTGTTGGTCAAATCGGGCTTTGTCACCCGAAGCGGTAAGCCATCCTCTGTTGCCGATCGGTGAGAAATGCCCTTCTTCGGTCTGGATTTCTATCAACCAGTCGAGTACCCTATAGCCTTTCTTCAGCATGTCGCCATGTTGCAACCACTGGCCGGACAACAGCAGCGCCTGCGGTATTTTGGCATTCGCATAGGTAACTGTGGATTCAAACCAGGGCCACTCTTTTTTGAGCCCGACCGAAAAGTACCCAAGAAGCTTCTCGGCAATGGTCTCCCGTAATCGTCGGATTTCGCTATCTCCGGAAAAACGAGCCAGATAGGCATGAATTCCGACAAGAGCAAACGCCAGTGCTCGGGGATGGTGCAATTGTTCCATAACCGGCAGCCCCTTGTGAAAAAGGGTGGTGCTCAAGGCAACGGCTCCCGGGTCTACCGATAACGCGCAACAAACCCCTAATGCCCAAAGCGTTCTCCCCTGACTATCCTCCGAACCTCGGTCTTCGAGCCACCGTCGGTCGTACGCCATAAAATTGCGAAACCAGCCCAGGTCTTCATTGTAGGCATGCTTGATGAACCCGAGATACCGCTTTTCCAGCTTCGAAAGAGTTGCGCTGTCCACCCCCAGCCCCCGGGCCGATACGACAAGAATCAGGGCCCGTGCATTGTCGTCGATACAGTAGCCGTGATTGCAGTCCGGCACCGTATATGAAGCATGCTGCAGCATTCCGGTATCGTCGGTCATCATAAGAAGATGATCTAATCGCAATTCCGGCAAGCTCTCCTTTTCGCGCGCAAGCGTCATGACCTCGGGAACAGGATGGGGCCGGCTTCGTCGTTCGGAAATGGCTTCGTTGAACACCGTCAGATACTCATTCCCGACCTGACTCCAGACGGCATTCCGGGAAAACATGTACGCTCGTTTGCGCATAGCATTCCGAAGGACGTCATCCTCGAGAAGCTTGCTTACCGCCTGAGCGAGTTGCTTAGGGTTTTTAAAGTCAACGAGTATGCCTCGTTCATCCCCGACCATCTCTTCGGCATACCAGTACCGCGTCGAAACAGTTGCTTTTCCCACTCCCATCGCATACGCGAGAGTTCCCGAGACGATCTGCGCTTCCGTCAAATATGGAGTGACGTAGACATCGGCCGAACCCAGAAATTCGCATAATTCTTTGAATTCGACGAAACGATTGAAGAACTTTATGTTCCCACCCACCCCGAGCTTTCGAGCCATTCGCTCGAGTCCCACCCGGTATTCCTCCCCTTGTGACTTTCTGACATGCGGATGAGTCGCTCCGAGTACGATATAGACCACTCCTGGATGTTTCTCGGCAATTTCGGGTAACGCCTGTATCATATATTCGATTCCCTTGTTCTGGGAAAGCAGCCCGAATGTAAGAACGACTTTCTTTCCTTCAACGCCGAATTGGTCTTTGTAGAAATTTGGGTCGACAAACGGCATATCCGGAATACCGTGATGAATAAATGCAGTCTTTTCTTCGGGGACCCCGTAGATGTCGGTAAGGTAGTCCCGCGCCCGCTTCGCCATGACAACAACCCGAGAAGACACCTCTGCTATCTTCACTAGAAGTTTTTTCTGTTCCGGCGTCGGATCTTTCAATACTGTATGGAATGTCGTTACGACGGGCATTCTGAGGCCGTTGAGAAGTTGAAGTACATAATTGCCTGTCTGTCCGCCGAATATGCCGTATTCGTGTTGAAGACAGACTACGTCGGCCTGGTTAATGTTGATGAAATCACTCGCCAGTCGATACTCAAGCGGTCGATTCTGGTTTATTTCAAACCGAACCTTTTCAGGATATCGATAGCCTTCCGGACGATCGTTCATTGCCAGGGCCCAGCAGGAACCTTTGTCTTGCAATGAGGAGGAAACGGCATGTACCAGATCAGAGGTAAAAGTTGCGATTCCGCACATTCGTGGGAGGTAATTTCCAACAACGGCAACGTTCCGTATGCGATCCATAATTTGACACCTTTCGAAATGTGGCTACCGGGTTCCGCTTCACAAATCAGTGTTGCGAAAACAAAACATCGACACATACCGTATGAGCTAACCCAGATTTCGCAGTCGAGGGTGAGCAGTATGCTCAGAATGGTGTGCGAAATTGCGGCCTTCCTCCCGCCGAGCGGGACGAGACGGGATGCAGTAGCCCGACTTCGACAGTCGAGAGCGAGCATTATGCGTAAGATGTTGTGC
>CAYFVL010000208.1:0-10832 GCA_964346405.1 uncultured Fibrobacterota bacterium | reverse complement strand
GGACATCGCCTCGGCATTTCGGCTTCGCTCACTTCGACACCGCTCAGTGCAGCGCGGTACGGCGTTTCTCGACTGCGAAACTTGGGCTAACCGTTCACTCGATAGAGAAAATAATACCACGGCACTGGAAAAACGCGTTGGTGTTTCTTCTACAATAATGAAGATGAAAGCCGAAAAGATTACCGTCCGGCGGGTGCGAAAACAAAATCTACGCCCATTCCGCGAATGTATCTTTCGAAATACTGTCCGGGATGAGGGCGGTCAAATACGCGGAACAGAATGGATGCTCCCGCCCGTTCTCCGGTCGCAAATAGATAGAGTCCAACGGCCACCTCTATTCCATAGCGGATTCTCTCCTCTCGTATCAATTCGTTTCGTACATAGACATATGGTTCAAGAACTGAAATCGGCGGCGCGACGAATTTGATATCGGCTTGTACTCGGTCGATCAGTTGGTTTCGCACAACCGTGTGGTAGTAGTAGCCGTAACCCAGGAGAAATTCAATCCGTTCTTTGAATGAGAATGTCGTTGCCAGGTAGATCATTTCATTGCTCACGGCTCGACTATCGGCGGCAACATCGCCGGGATACCCGTCGGAGAGGTGTGCCGATAGATGATAATAAGGATACAATCGGAAATCGAGCCGTCTGGAAGCTCTATATCCCAGGTACAGAGCCATAGTCGCATAGAAATTATCTACATAGAACTTACTCCGCACAGGGAACATGTAGAGATGTGCCGAGGCACATCCACCCAGGAGAAATCCGCGAGTTGAGTCCAGTTCGGCATAAAGGGCAGGGAAATCAAACCCGAAATTGCCGGCCGCCGAGCGTTCACCCCCAAGTCGGCCAAAATGAAGGTAATTTCTGTAATCCTCGTTGAGAAGTGCATAAGGAGCAACGGTGTTGTGTCCGAACACGAGGTCAAATCCGGCTGCTCGAAATGAACAGAATGTCAGGATACATAACAGGGCTTTCAGACTCTTTGGCCGCCCCTTCCACTCTTTCCCGGCCATTTTTTTGTCCATGAAGGGCTCTCTGATTCTGATCCCGCCCGGCAGGACAAAATCAGATTTTCCGGTACAGGGGATTGCCACTGGATTATTTTGCATTGGGAAAACCTTTTTATCGAAATCTCAACTATTCGGCCGTAAACCCGCGGTCGGGCCGAAGTCGGGTCAAATCTAAAAGTGTCGCTATTCTGTTGCCTTGGTCAATTGCATCATGGATTCTGCACGAAAAATGCTTCCATCACCAAGTACGAATTGTATCGCTTCCGTTGTCGGAAAAATACCATGCCCAAAACTCTCGGCAACAGTTTTTTTTTCACGACATAATGCATCGAAGCGCGAAAGCCGTTATTTTGGCAGTGCTCGGGACAGACCCTTCATCCGCATCGAGAGACGGGGGCAAACGGTTACGAGACCGTTTATGCCTGCCAAACAGCGGATGCCCACTCTGTTGAGTACACCCGGGATTCTTCTAACGGTGCACCAAACGATCCGGCGCATCGGAGGGTCCGGCGCCGCAAACGACCGGAGTTGGATCGGGCTTCCGGAGGTCTTTTTTCTCCTCTTCTTGTTCTGTTCCGGCATCCCGGGTATGGATCCCTTTCCGAATCGTACCGTCGACACCCTTGATTCGGGTGGGGAAAGCTGGGGTGACATACTGAACGAATTCAGCGGAGAGCCTCTGTCGGTGCCGCAGGGGGAACTTCGGCTGCTCGAATGGATGTTTCCGGGGATGAACCGATCTCTGCCCGTAACTCAGGCAAAACTACAACGGTATGAGCCGTGGAGCCTGACCGACATCGAATCGTTTTTCCAGGATTATCCCTCGCTACGCAAATTTCGACCGATTTTATCATTCGAATCGATTCCCGGGATGGAAAACGGCACTGTCTGGATGAACTCTCAGATAAAGGAGGAATTCAGCCCGGGTAACCAACGCGTTCGCCTGAAAACGCAACGGCCCGGCTTCCTGAAAATAAACGCCGGTTTGGATATCGGTGAGACGTACCTGCGCTGGCGAAGAAGGCTTGTTTCCCTGAATCCTTCCGGAATTCCTCTGAAAACCGAGCTGGGAAACTATTCCTTTTCCATGAGTGACGGACTGTTCTACGGATATTTCCCAACAATTTCATCCGCCTATGAGGATCTCGAAGAAAATTGGAAATACGGGTATACACCAAACTGGAATGGACTTTCGGCGGTAACGAATATACGAAAAACGGCTGTTCTGCAAACTGTGCTGCACACACGCCCGAGCGAGACCGGAGTGCTCGCGAAAACCGAACTGGCGTTTTGGGAAAACGTCGAACTCTATGTCGGAGGCTCCGCCTTGAGTATTTGCTCCGATGACGGTATCACTCCCGATACATCCGTTGTTCTGCATTGGGGAGGGTCCCTCGGATATCCTGCGGCGTCGATTACCCTGCACTCCGGTTACCAATACAACAGTTCCGGCCTTCCGCTTCTGCTGGAGCTGTCGATGGGGAGGTCCGAATCACGGTTTGATTTTGCCCTCGTCCGATACCCCACCGGTGTTCGGCCAAAACTGAGTCATCTTCGTCGTCGACTCGAAAATCTTCTACAAAGAGAGGATACAACGTCGATATTCGGACTGGAAGTCTCCGGGAGGAGGGAGTTCAACGGGCTAATTGGTCTAAGAACACGAACCCTCGGCGCCGGGATGCCTTCCCAAACCGCGGTTGATCACACTGGAGAAATCTCGCTGCTTCGTCCATTTCCCGCTTCCCTGGAGTACCAGCTTTCCGCATCAACGGCGGAAAACGGCATTCGTCGGGAATTGCGGGTTTCTTCGTCTCCCCCGGTGGCGGGAAAGCTGGGAGCGGCGTTCAAGAGTCGATTGGTCGTCTCGGAGACGGACAATCGGACGGTTCATAATGAACTGACCACCGAAGCACACTTTGGCCCGACAATGAAAATGGCGCCCGGTATAAGGTGCAAAACTGATATTACGAACCCGGGTGAATCTACTTTTATTTTCGAATACACCTACCACGCCGTGCTGTTTGAGAAAACCTATGCACGGGCAAAAATGGTTGTCCCGCTTTCTCGGGGAGACGAGAAAGGATTCAGACTTGATGTGGGAACGAGATTTGGCATTTAGATTTTCTATTCGACAGATCCACTTTCCGAAAGTACTGCCCTGGATTCTTGTCTTGATGTGCTTTTTATGCACGATGGGCTGCCGTCCCACGCCGGTCGCCCCACCTGAAACGGAGGTCGAGTTTTCTGTTTTCGATGTCGGGCAGGGCCTTGCGCAAGTGCTGACCACGGGTGGTCAAGCAGTAGCCGTCGATGTGGGAGACGCCGAGGCCGGCGAGATATGGACGGCATCGTACCGTAAGCTTGGGAGCCCTTCGCTTTCCGCCGTTGTCCTCTCCCACGATCATTTCGATCATCAGGGAGGCTTTTCACACGTATGTAGAAGTACCGGGTTTGAGGGGATCACCATTGTGTCGGATCATCACGATACCGCGGCACTCCGAGAGCGTACCGGAGATGCCGGTTCCAGACTCCGGTTTCGGTGCATTGCAGCGGGAGACGAATGGGACATTCTGCCCGGAGTGCGCGCGCAATGCCTCTGGCCTCCGCCTTCAGAGAGCCTTACGCTTGTTCTGGGTGAGGTCTCCGACGAGAATCAGTTGAGTATTTGTCTTCGAATTCAGACCGGGCGCACATCGGCCATGCTCACCGGGGATATCGATTCCACTGTTATGGAAATTCTGTCGCATCGACACGGATTCTCACTATCCGGGGATATCCTGGTCGTTCCCCACCACGGCAGTCGTGATGCATTGGAGCCGTTGTTCTACGGGTATGTTTCTCCCGGGAGTTCCGTAATATCCTGCGGGCTTGAGAATGACCATGGCCATCCTCACAAGGACGTGATGAAGTTTCTGACCCTCCAGACAACAACCGCGCTGTATCAGACAGCGGCCGACGGAACCGTTACGTTTTCCTCCAATGGTGATTACTGGACAGTGGCATGCAGTCGATAGTCGGGATGAGACTGAATTTTTTTCTCTGTTCTTCGCGTTTTGATTATTCCCTGTCGCCCGATTCATGGTACAAATCATATACTTAGTATCAGGGGGTAGTTTTACATGAGTGATGTATCTGCGGAAAGTGTATTTCGCGGCAAAACGCAAGCGATGCTTCGAGCGGAGGGCGAATCGGAACGGGCCGTTTCCTGGTTTCGACTGGCCTTTGTCACCTGTATTCTCGCGGGCTCAACCACTGCCCTCCTGCTGCAGAAAATAACGATTTCGGCCTGGTTGGTGCAGTCGGGAGCGTCCGGGGCGATGCTGTTGTACAGTCTTCTCGTACTGTCCCGCGCGCCGGAACGGGCTGTCGGAGATTTCGGGATTTACCTGCTTGCGTTCACCGACGTTTCCATCGTTACCGGCATACTGTGGTCTTTTATCTGGTCGGGAGTCCCCCTTACGTATGTGCATTCGGGTTTGTTCGGGCTCTATTTTGTGGTTCTGGCCTTCACCGCAATGCATCACAGAATACGTCTTTCCGTTTTCGCCGGAGTTGTTTGCGTCGTAGAGTATACAGTTCTCGTTCTCTTCCATACCGACTTTTTCGCCGATAATTCCCGGCTGTATGCCTACGGCGTGAGTATGCTACTGCTTTTTTTCGTATCTGCTCTCAGTGGGCTGATTTCGCACAACAATTTCAGATCGGTGGAGAGGATCTCGGATTCCGAAATGCGGTATCAGCAGTTGGTTCACCGGCTCCCGCAAATGCTTTTTACCCTCGATGAAGACCAGAGGATTACCTGGGCGAACATGTCCTGCTACGCCATCCTGGGGCTTCCCGCGAAGGCGGTGGTCGGGCACAGTGTAAGAAGCTTCTTTGTAGATAAAAGTGCTTTACGGCTCGATATACCCGGGGCCAGGGGGACGTTTGAGCTGGTGGATTTCGGCGGGAATCAGAGGTTTGTCGATCTCATCATCCAACCCGCCGAAGACTCCGACGGAAAACGGCATTGGCAGGGAAGTATGGTTGATGTCACCGAGCGGGAACAGGCTATTTCGCAGCGTGAGGAAATGGCGAGTCGCTTGTACCAGTACCAGAAAATGGAATCGCTGGGGACACTTGCCGGCGGAATGGCACACGACTTCAACAATATTCTTCAGACGGTCAATGAATTGATAGATCTCATAACCAGAGAAACACATGAACAGGAAACGAAACGACGAGTGGAACTGATAGCCGAAACACTTATGGATGCCAAAATCCTCGTTTCGGAACTATTCGCACTGGGACGGAAACGACCGCTGAATTATGATCCCGTCAACATTTCAGCTTTTCTGCGTGAAATCGTACCGCAATTTGCCAAACAGCTTGGTGGGAAATATGAAGTGTCTCTTGAGCTTAGTGACGATCAGGTGTGGGCTCAGGGCGATGCCGTGTACCTGAAGCGGATTTTTCAGAACCTGTTTGGGAATTCACGAGACGCCATGGCGCAGGGCGGGAAAATCTCCGTGCAATGTTATACGAAGAGGCGTCCCGATTCCGATGAAGGCAGTGTGATCATTCGGGTATCGGACTCCGGTGGAGGAATACCCGAGGAGATTGCGGGCAAAATTTTCGATCCCTTCTTCACGACAAAGAGGAAAGGAAAAGGAACCGGATTGGGTCTTGCCCTGGTCACCAGAATAGTCTCTCTTCACAGCGGCAAAATAAGTGTCGAGAAAAGCGACGAGCAGGGGACAACCTTCCGCATAGAGATCCCGGAGATCGTACCCGATGGGGAAGGGGTAGATACGAAAGCCATTCTTCTGAACCGCATCAAGACCGATGTTCTGGTTATGGACGACGACAAGAAAATTCGCGACATCCTGAAATTTTTTCTTAACGATTTCGGATACGGAGTTTTCGAGGCCTCGAACACCGACGAAGCCGTTGAACTGCTCAGTGCCCACTCCGATTGTCGTGTCGTGGTTATGGACTGGAATCTGGGTGGTGAAAACCCCCATAAGGCCATCGAAAGAATGCGCGAAATGGTCCCAGCTCTGTCGTTCATCGTCGTTTCCGGTTATCCGCCAAATCAGGAAAGCATCGAGGAAATGAAAATCTCGAAGTGGCTCACCAAACCATACGACAAGAACCGGCTGGACCTGGAGGTACAACGTGTTTTGTTTTTATCTGAGCACAGGATTGAACAAACGTCCCTTTGAGTGATTGAGCAGCGGATCGTAATGCGGGACGTATTGGACCGTGACGAATTGAGCGGCGCGGTGCGTACGATTTCCTTCATCGTGAAAATGACTATCCTTTTTGAACTGATTGGCGCGATATTGCTCTCGATTTTTTGGTATCAACGGTTGTTCCCTCGATCGACGATCAGGGCGAACGCACGCTGTCCGAGGTTATTGACGATGTTCCCTCACCCGATGAGAAGCTGACCGAAGATACGGTTCTGCTTGTTGCGGGAGCCGACCGCGATATCGAGAGGTTCTCAAAAGGATAAAAATGAAGCTCCCTTCAAGCATTACTCTGCCGATATGGCTACTGTGGCTCATCATATCCGTGGTGAGCCTTGGTGGCTATATTGCCGCATTTACGGTTGTGACGGATAGCCTGTTGCGCTCGGCTCTCCTTACGGCAATGGCTGTTCTCTGCGCAGGATGGGCGTACCTTTGGGTACGTACTTTCCGTTTTCTCGCACGTCTTCGTGCATTCTTCAGGCGGATCCTCGCCGACGATTACCGCGTCGGTGTGCGGGACGTCGGCTGGATCAGAGACGGTCTCACGGTCCAGATGGAGCTGGCGAACAGAACCGCCGACCGGATACGGACCTATGATAAGTTGCGGGCTGAACGAACGGGATTGAGCTATCGAGCGATGGACATGCTCTTTCGTAATAGCGAACAGGCGCTTATTCTGGCCGATATGGGGAAAAAACAATTTCGCTTCAATCCGGCCATTCAGCAACAGTATGATGTAAAACAGGAAATTTACAGCTTTGAGTCTATCGAAAGGCAGAAAGCAAACACCCGCTTTTTCAGGTTATTTCTGATTGCCACACTCAAGCAAACTGTCTCACAGCAAGGTACTGCGCAATTGAAATTGCCCCAACGGGAAACCCTTTATATTATAGACTATAGACTCGAACCATTGAAGGACAGCTCGGAGAAAGTCCGCTTTGCGGTTATCTTCGTGAATGACTTCCATTGTGGCGACATGACCGATACCCAACAAGAGGAGGGTGCTATGAGCACGAAAGAAGCGTATGTGCGGAAAATGCAGGCCCAGCTAGACCTATGGGCGGCTGAACTAAACAAACTGAAGGCCAAAGCCGGCGCTAAAGAAGCCGACGCAAAGCTGGAGATCGAGAAGAATTCCCGCGAGCTTGAGTCGAAGATCAATGAAGCCCGTCAACAAATGGAACAGCTTTCCAAAGCGGGAGGGGAAGCCTGGGAATCCATGCGAGAGGGTGTTGAGAATGCCTGGGGTTCTCTCAAGAAGGGGTTTACGGAAGCAGCCGCTAAATTCGACCTTTGATTCAAGGGTTGTCTGTTGTTATTTGTGCTTTTTATCCGAACGCACCCGCAAAAAAACCGCCCTTTCCGGTCTTTGTGTGGGTGCGTGCCGGATGTTGTGGCTGTTCGGCTACAAAGTGAGCGATAAGGCCGATGACGCAGCACGCAGACAGCAGTTCCAAGCCGAGATGTATGATCCCCGTTGGTATCACAAAAATCCCAGGCGAGCCGAGGAGTCACCCCAAAACGTTTATGAGGTACGATTCCCATCCGCCTTCTGCTTAGTCAGAGACATCGCGCAAAGACGCCGAAAACCCACCAGAAACGCCGATTCTAGTATCATAAGGCAATTCCGCGGCCGGAAACGCATTTTACCCTGTTGCCAAACTGGCCCCATCAAATCTCCCTAACGCTTGAACTATCTCACACCAACACGGCATAACTTAATTTGATAAAAAGAACGCTTGGGAGTCCCGAAGGGGCGGCTCAACAAAAACCTCCAAAATCCCCTGTGATCGCAGCGCGCTCCGTGGTCTCTTTTAACCGCCTCCCGGAAAAGCAATACCCCGGGTATTCAACAGATGCCGAACGCTGATGAAAAAGACAATCTCTCAACTCCTCCCGAAAATAACCGCCCGGTTCGATCCGTGGCTGTTTGCGATATTTCCACAAGCAAATGTTTATGCTTGGTATAAGGGGAATTATTCTCATAGTGTTGGGGATCTGGAGTATTTGGCGGAGTTGTGTGTAATGCCGGCAAGCTCTCCCCCGAAGAAAAGCCGCCGTCCATGGCGGCTGAATGCATTTTTTAGATTATGAGAGAATAATCTGGAGGATAAATGGAGAAAAAGAAAATCTATTTAGAAAGCAGTGTGATTAGCTATTACGCTAACAGGAGAAGTCATAATTTTATTGTCGCAGCATACCAGGAAATCACACAAGAATGGTGGGGAAATGAATTGCCCAAATACAATGCATTCATTTCCCAGTTTGTAATTGATGAAATTGAAAGAGGAGACACAAATCAAGCCGAAAATCGGATGAAGGCAATCGCTAATTTTCCTTTAGTGGAGCTAACTGATCAAGTTCTGGAACTCGCGGAAAGATATTTATCTAAGCTGAGTATACCACGGAAATCCAGAATTGATGCATTCCACATCGCTGCATCTGTAGTAAATGGAATGGATTTCATTGTCAGTTGGAATTTCCATCATATTGCGAATGTTTTTGTGAAAGAAAAAATCAGAAAGATTAATGATAACCTTGGCATATTCACACCGGAAATTTGTACGCCAGAGGAGCTTATTGATGAAAAGGAGAATCAAGATGAAGAATGAAATACTTGAAGAGATATGGCGCACACGCAAAGACATCGAGAATGAAGAAAACGGAGATCTTAAGCGAGTTTTTGAAAGAATGAAAAAGAAGACCAATGAATCCACTCGAAAACATTATTTTGGAAGTATTCGGACAAAGAAAGCTTTGGGCGAATGATCAACGTGAGCTGCGGCGTCCTGCCGCAGCTCTGCATCAACCGACAAGGGCGTGCTGAACCTTGCCGGGGTCTTGTTGTTTGCGGAGAAGCCTGAGATGATAAGGCCGCAGTTCGTGGTAAAGGCAATCCGTTTTCCCGGCGACAGAATTCATGTAAGCGAGTACGAGGATACCGAGGATTTTGAGGGACCCCTGAGCAAGGTGTTCGAGGATTCGATGTCGTTTATCATGCGCAACCTTCACAAGGTACAGGCCGGTCGCGGAGTGAATGCACCGGGAACCCCGGAGATTCCACGGGCGGTATTCGAGGAGCTTCTCGTGAATGCCCTGGTGCATCGGGACTATCTGATAGATGCACCCATTCGAATCTTCATTTTCAGCAACCGAATAGAGATAATCAGCCCCGGAAGCTTGCCCAACAACCTGACAGTAGAGAAAATCAAGACCGGCAATTCGAATATCCGCAACCCCATTCTGGTCTCCTACGCGGCAAAGGGCCTGCTCCCGTATCACGGAATTGGCTCCGGTATAACCCGAGCGCTTGAGGAGTGGTCTGAAATCGATTTTGAGGATATGCGCGATGGTGGGCAGTTCAAGGCTACTGTTGGACGTGCACCTATAAAGTCGACCACACCTGAAAAGAGCCAAAATAAGTCAGAAGCGCAAGGCGGTGCACCTATAAATGCACCTATACATGCACCTTCAACACCCGTTCAGCGTTCAATTCTCACTGAAGTGAGGGCAGTACCCGAGGTGTCTTATGACGAACTTGCAGTGATACTGAGCAAGGATAGAACAACTATCATGCGAAACGTTCAGAAGCTCAAAGAAGAAGGCATTCTGGTTCGGGTAGGGTCAAAGAAGACTGGTCACTGGGAAATCAGGCAACCGGGGAACATAAATGGTTGATGATGGATGATGGATGATGGATGATGGATGATGGATGATGGATGATGGATGACTACCGCCCGCCCTATTATCGGGATTTTCTCAATAATCGTATCTGGAAAAAGAAAATATCGCGGGATTTATCGGGGGGTTTTGGGGATTTGAGCGTGGGACTGTACAACATTTAGCATACAGCATCTGGCCTGAGCGTGTGCGCGAGAAGTGCACACGCGACAAGTCCCTTGCCATTGCCCATGAGTGCGAGGATCTGTATGTTGAGCCGCCGTAGGGGAAGAAGAAGCGGGGGAAGCGGAAGAAGAAGGTTGAGATTGAGACTGACGAAGAGGAAATGATGGAGGAAGAGGAATAAATGGCAAAGCCTGTACACTACCATGAAGGGCGGTTCCCGCCCGTCGAGATGGATTGGAAAAAGCTGATTCCACTTGTTGGACCTGCAAATGCCGCTGTTGCACGATACGACGGCGCCTTAGCCGCAGTGGTGAATCCGGCCGTACTCATGAGCCCGTTGACCACTCAGGAAGCGGTGCTGTCATCCCGTATCGAGGGTACCCAAGCAACCATGGCCGAGGTACTCGAATTCGAGGCCAAAGGCGACATTCCGGAGATGTCTGAACGCAAGAAAGGTGATATTCGGGAAATCCTCAATTATAGAAAAGCAATGAAGCGTGCCGAGGAGATGCTCGGTGAACTTCCGCTGTGCCTTCGTATCGTGAAAGAAACCCACGAAATTCTCCTGGAAGGTGTCCGCGGAGAAGGCAAGGCACCAGGTGATTTTCGCAAGACGACCAACTGGATTGGCCCGGCTGGATGCACCATTGACGAAGCTCGGTATGTGCCGATTGGCGCAGACAAGCTGCCGGCAGCGCTAGGGACCTGGGAGAATTACCTGCATGCGGATGCACCCGAC
>CAYFVL010000207.1:0-10860 GCA_964346405.1 uncultured Fibrobacterota bacterium | reverse complement strand
GCTAGTTGTAAAGCAAAAGTCCCGGATGTGGGACTCAGAATGCCGAGGGTGAGACCCTTTGTGAATAAATCCCCCTCCAGAGCCTCATTTTTCAGGATCTCGGGCGGGCATGTCACTTGCACTACCCGTACAGTAACTATTGTGGAGGCTGGTGTGAAAAGAAATGGTTTGACGGCACTGAAAAGGAATCTGCGGGCATGTGCCGCGGTTATCCTTCTCATTGCCGGCGTCGGGCAAATGGCTTCGTGGGCGACCACTGCCGGAACTCAGGCTAATATTGGGCTAAGGGATGTTTATGCTCGAAAAGGAGAAACGGTTCGCGTTCCGGTGGTCCTTTCATACTACTCGGACGAGGAAGAGCGACGAATTGAGTCCGTGAGTTTTCGACTGGAATTGAGTAATCCCGAAGGGTTTAGAATTATATGTTTGAAGGGGTCGGATGCAGCTAAAGGCGCATGGAGAACGTCCTGTGAGTTGCAGCCCGATGGACGAAGTGTCCATGTTGTGGCTAGGACTCGTGAATCGGGACCAAGATTTGAATCCGGTGCCGAACTCATTTATCAGATACCCATTGAGATTCGGCAGACTGTTTCAGTAGGGGACACCTGCCGGTTGCGGCTTTCAGGTGTCCGCCTTGCCGCGGAAGGTGGCAATCTTCAGGTCGGCACCACCCCGGCGACCATCCACATCGTGGAAGAGCAGGGATCTTGTGCTTTTCACTACGGGGTTTTTTCGATACTCGACATGGTTTTCCATGAGATGGACATAGAGGTCGAAACCTCATCGGAAGATTATGATGTAGACGGTGACGGCGTTTTATCCGTGGGCGATGCTGTGTACCTTTCGCTCCATGAGGCGGCTCTTATCAGCGAACTCCCCGTTTGCGCCACATCCTTCGAGGGTGTCGTGCCACGCGTTGTTGAAGGCAAAATAGGGGAAGTCAACATCTTGCCTCCCGAGCGGATCTCCCATTCCAATTTCTATAAATACCGCGTGGTCGCCACGAATGCCAAGGGGCTTCTTGGTGCCGATATATCCCTGATGATTGACGACGGGTTCATCTGGGATGGCCCGAAAAATTCTAAGGTCCCATTTCACCAGTTAAAAGCGGGAACCGATTCCTCTCGAACTCGATACCGAATAGTCTTCACCACTAACCTGCCGATTGATACGGATGGAGAAATCGAAGTTTTTGAAGTCAAAGTGCAACAGAATACCGGCGAATCCGTCTTTTCTCAGGAATCTTTCACCTATTATGTGCTCGACAGCATGCCATCTTCAACCGAAACGCAGGTTTCAGTAAGAATGAGAACAAAGCCGACCGGGAGATACGTCTCTTCCTCAAACGGCAGGATCAGAATCGGGGATAAAGGACTTATCCCGTCGTTCAATAGCAGCTACTTTATTTTGGATTTGAACGGGCGCATCGTACAAAAAGGACGACTTGACGGCGACCTTCTTTCTCGGCCTTTGCCGTCGGCACAATACCTGATCCGAATCCATGAAGAGCATGGGTTTTCCACGTTTCCAATTATTGTGGCCCCATAGTGTTGTAGGTTGAATCCGTTTGTGCTGATATTTCCGCCGGGCGGGACAAGCTCAGGGCGAACCGGATGGTGAAGATGTTACCTGCCGGATCGAAAGCGACCCGTCAGGTAGGTTTCCCCCTCGGGGGCCAACCCTGTGGTCACCCCCCCTCGATCGAGTCTCACAAGGTAGTGATTATTCCGGCAGTTTCCAGGCCAGCGGCCACACACCCTCGGGGTGTACTTCGCCGAACAGGACGCGTATTGCAGCCTCTCGCTGTTCCGGACCGAAACCAAATGACACAATAACCGCGTTCGCCTCATTGGGAATCGAGAGCGAATACGGAGTGTTCGTAATGAGAATGATCTTTTTGTCCGGAAATTTCGCAAACAATTCTCGGCTTAACGTATCGGTATTCGGTACAGAACCTCTTGAATAGAAGTTTGTGACCACAATTGTATCGTAGTCTCCGGCCGTCTCGGCAATCCGTCTGGTGTCGTCTTCGTCGATCGTGCCTCCTATTTCGAGCAGGCGGGCGTAGGGGGCACGCTCAAGGATCTTTTCGTACAGTTGAATGGAATGATTGTTCGCGTTGGCGGGTCTGACCTGTTGCTGTTCGATAACCAACAGGGAGTCGCTCGGAGCAATCGGGAGATTGTTCTTGCGGTCGCGCGGAACAATTGTACATCTCCGTGCCGCGGCTTCGGATACCGCTATCACCTGTGGATCACGGCAGACCTCGTCTGGAGTCTCGTCCCATTTGCTACCCCAGTGGAATAGCCCGTATTCGTACTTCATGGAAAGGTTTCTATAAAGTTTGTCGTCGAGGTCCTGCTCTGATATTTTCCCCTCGTCGACGTATTTTTTTATCTCGGCAAAAGTGAGATCTACTAATTCATTATCCGCTTTCATGAGCACGAGATCCGAACCGGCCGCCAAAGACATCGCACATGCCTGGGGAACTCCATATCGTGAAGCAATGCCGGCCATGGTCATCGAGTCGGTGGTTATCACTCCCTCAAAATGCATTTCTTCCCGTAATAGACCCGTAATGAGTTTTTTCGACACGGTTGAGACGTCATCCGGGTCTATCGCCGGGTAAATTGAGTGCGCCAACATAATCGTTGGCATAATACCTTCATCAATCAGAATGCGATAGGGTTTGAGTTCCCGTTCCCACAAAGTCTCTTTAGGTATGTCAAGAACCGGGATTTCGAAATGCGCGTCCATTGGTGAATCGCCTCGACCGGGAAAATGCTTTCCGCATGTGATCAGGCCACCTTCCTGTGCGCCCAGGCAGGTCTCTCTGGCATACATCACTACATCGTCGACTTTGTCCGAAAATGAACGAACGGATATTTCCGGGTTTGCCGGATTGACATTAATGTCCACGACTGGACAGTGAGTCCAGTTAACTCCCACGGAACGCAGAATTCGGGCCTTGGCCAAAGCGATTTCGTACACCAGTTCCGGATCACCGGTTGCAGCCTGTCCCATCGGATTTGGGAAAACCGGTGTATCTCCAAAGCTGATTTCGTCTCCTGCGCCACCTTCCTGGTCGAGCGAAAAGTGAAGTGGTATCCCTCCCGGACGGGCCGCCGCAAGTTTCTGCAGTTTGATCAGGAAATCACGAAACGAAGTACGCGTGGGTTCCGGTCCGTAGTGACCGGCGTTGGGTTTGTATCCACTTGTATTGGTGAGTTTTACAACAACGCTCTTGTCCTTTGGATTTACATAACTGCCGAATCTTTTTATGGATGGAGTTGCACGAAATCCGCTGCAGTGATACTTCTCTATGCATTGTCGAACATGCGGCGTCAGTATGGCCCCGGACAATCCGAGTGTCATCAAGCCGCCCACTTTCTGGTCGGGTGTCATCCGATTGATCAGATTGTTTATAAACTGGTTCGATCTATCAGGCATTTTGTGCTCCCCTATATAAAGTGCTGGTACGGCCTCAAGTCACTAGGTCGTGAGGCACGCGTTACTCGGCTTTCCGACGACACAGTTGCTTACTTTCCCAGGACTCGATGGGTGAAAGCTCGGGCGATAATAGATGCTTGAGTGCGGTTTCTCGTTTTTCCATAATGATCGATACCGATCGCCGAGGGCGATCGGTATCGGTAGTTTCACTAGTATCGGTAATGTTCGGGTTTGTAAGGGCCTTCGACCGGAATGCCGAGGTACTCTGACTGGTCCTTTGACAGTCTCGTCAGTTTTCCGCCAAGTTTTTCGACGTGCAGTCGGGCCACTTCCTCATCCAGATTCTTCGGAAGGCGATATACACCGACCTCATAGGTGTTCTCCCAGAGGTCGAGTTGAGCAAGAGTCTGGTTTGCGAATGAGTTTGACATTACGAAAGAAGGATGACCGGTTGCACATCCCAGATTCACCAGTCGGCCTTCGGCGAGCACAAACATTTGATTCCCGTTGGGGAACGTGTACCGGTCAACCTGTGGTTTTATCTGTTCTCGTTTGATGCCCTTCCATGCATTTAGTTTCGCGATCTGAATTTCGCTGTCGAAATGGCCGATGTTGCAGACAATCGCCTGGTTCTTCATTCTGGACATATGATCGGCCGTTATAACGTCTTTGTTTCCGGTTGTAGTAACGTAGATATCACCTTCGTGGAGGACCTCATCCATCGTGGTAACCTCGAATCCCTCCATCAGTGCCTGAAGTGCGCAAATCGGATCGATTTCCGTCACCTGAACCCGCGCACCGAATCCACGCATCGATTGAGCGCATCCCTTACCAACATCGCCATATCCGCAAATGACGACAGTCTTTCCCGCAACCATCACATCCGTCGCACGTTTGATTCCGTCTGCCAGCGATTCGCGACAGCCGTAGAGATTATCGAACTTTGATTTAGTGACGGAATCATTTACATTGAATGCCGGCACGAGAAGTTCGTTTCTTTCAAGCATTTGGTACAGGCGATGAACTCCGGTTGTGGTTTCCTCTGAGACGCCTTTCCATTCTTTTACCCAAGCGTGAAACTGATCTTTCTTTGCGCCGACTATTTCCCGCAGAAGCGAAATTAGCTCTTGCTCGTCTTCAGATTCCGCGGTCTGTTGAAGCAATGTAGCATCAGTTTCGGCTCTGTATCCGAGGTGCATAAGCAAGGTGGCGTCTCCACCATCATCCACGATCAAGGTAGGCCCCTTACCGCCAGGAAATGATAATGCCTGGTAGGTACATGCCCAGTAATCGGAAAGACTTTCGCCCTTCCAGGCAAAAACCGGCACGCCTGATTTCGCAATAGCCGCAGCCGCGTGATCCTGAGTAGAAAAAATATTACAAGAGGCCCATCGAACATCGGCCCCAAGTTCCACCAGTGTTTCGATCAGAACCGCGGTCTGTATCGTCATGTGCAGAGAGCCGGAGATTCGTGCACCGGACAATGGTTTGCCCTTTGCGTATTTCTCGCGAATCGCCATCAGACCCGGCATTTCATGTTCGGCGACTTCAATTTCCTTTCGTCCCCAATCGGCAAGTTCAATGTCGGCGACTTGGTATGGGACGTCCGCAAACGGATCCAGTTTTCTCGTTGTCATAGGATTAGCTCCTTCTTTTATATAGTAATAGAATCATCCATGCCCGATTTCGACAATCGACTCACGGTCCCGCCGGGCGGGACTCAAGGTATCTCCCCGGATACCTCTGTGCTTTTTCTAAGTCAATCTCGCACAACATCTTTCGCATAATGCTCTCCCTCGACACAGCTCGGTACGGCGTCTCTCGACTGTCGAAGTCGGGTATGGTATTCGCGTGCAGCGCACACCACACATGTTTGGTGAGCAGTTGAAAATACTCAATATGAGGCGCTTGGGCAAAATTACGCGTAGATATTTCAGAAAGTTGTTCACATTTGCCGCAATTTGAGGGATTTGGCGTCCAGGGAATGACATGAACTCCAGAATCGGCGGAGTAGAATGTCGCTTTCGCCTCAAAGGACCGTTGAGTTCTTTCCGGGCTCATTTAATCCGGGTTTCGCAGTCGAGACCGTTGCGACAAGGCGCTTTCAAGTAGTTTGCGGCATTCCTGATGAACCTCTTCTACCCCTATAGCCTCCATGCACACACTCGTGCATGTTTTGCCGGGAGGAGCTGGATGGCATGGGCTACAGATTGTTTGATGAGATTGCACCACTCGCACGTTCGGACCTCTCGGTGCCCAGATTAGTGGGTTGGATGCACCAAAAAGCACGATGGTTGGGCGGCCGGTTATTGCAGCCAGATGAGATACACCAGAATCGTTTCCAACGTATAGCGCCCCGGTTCCAATGAGTTTCGCCAAATCGGAGATCCTGTGATTGTGGTGGACGGTTTCCCCTTTGGGGCGAAGTCCGCTCTCGGCCGGTCCACATATCCAACCGACATCGAAATCATCGGCCCGCAACATTTCGGATAGTTTCATGAATTTGGACAAGGGCCAGTTTTTCCGTGCACTGCCGCTGCCGGGGTGGAAATACACCCGATTTCTTTGAGGCTCCGGAGAGATGGGCATCCTATAGTATCTCCCGGAGAATCGAATATCAGATTGCTTCAACAGATGCAAATGATAGTCGATGACATGAGTGGTATCCGATGGAAACGGGAGTTGGGTATAGGTTTGGACCTTTGCCGATTTGAATGCCCGGATTACAGGATTGTCACGGGTAGCTATGCAAAAAGCCCGGCCAAAGGATCGACAGAATTTTTGGGATTTGTCGGAGTGTGGGGAACTGAATATAAATGAAAGAGCGGAAGAACCAATATCACGCACCTCTTCAACGAGTCCACACAGCTCGGCAAGTTCCATGTGTGCCGGGTGACTCAGAAGGGAAGTCGAGCATCCCGGCTCTCCGTTTTTCAGCCCTTCCAGAAATGGCAAGATGGTAAGAAAATCACCCAGGGCTCCTGCGTGGTACACGGCTGTTTTCAACATATGCTTCTGAAATAGCTCTTATCGTCCTTTAAAGAAACTTCTGGATACTCGTCTTGAAGACTTTCCAGTTTTCGGCACATCCTGGAGCCAAATTGTTGAGCCGCCCGTGAGCCCGGTAATGATAAGTGATGCATTCGCGCACGAAGAACTTCTTCATATTGCTCGATGAATTGTCGGCTTCGATCGGACATGAAACCCTCGGTGAAACGCTGCCAGATGTACTCTACGGCAATACGGGCGGGGTGAACCATGTCCTCGGCGTAAAACCTATAGTCGCGCAGCTCGTCCATCATAATTTCGTAAGCCGGAAAATACCGTAGACGTTCATGGCGCGATTCAAGCTCATGCAAAGCGGCAAACAGGATCGATTTACCTATTTGATTCTCATGTGGATCGTCACGAAGATGGCGGACGGGACTGACGGTCGCTATTATGGTTGGTATATTTGTCGATGAAAGAAATCGCTCGTATGCCGTAACGATGTCCTGGGCGGAGAGTAGCTCACGAGTGAATAGTCGACTGGGAAGCTTATGGCAGTTGGCCACTACCGCGCCGGTTTGTTCTAGACGGTATACCCAGGCGGTTCCGAAAGTTATGAGCAGGATGTCGGCTTTCTCGAATTGAGCGCGCGCTCCGAGGAGAGCTGTGTTTATGGAATCAAGTGTTTCGGGGATTGAAGGGCGACTAAATGAAGAGTAATGGTCATAACTGTGACATAGCTCATTATGCTCAAACAGTTCTTGCTCGAAATACGGTACACCCTCGGCAATTCGTTCGATTGCGGTTATAATTGTGAGGGGATTGTACAGTGGGCCGAACGGATTTACTTCGGCATCAAAGCGAAATTGCCGGAGCTTAGTGCCTACCGCGTCCGCGAAACAGGAACCGAGCGCAAGAATTGTATCTCCGAGTGAAATGGGTTCGGAGCATTTTGAGATTGGAATACGAGTCCTGAATCGATCTGCTGCATTCATGGTTTTGCTGACGGACATTCAGGTTTATCCATTAATTAAGCGACCTGAATCTGACGGTTCTGAGTGAAAGAATCGTGGACCGCGTAAAAACTATTCCGCACAACCTCTTACGCCTACTGCTTGATTTCGCCTGCGAAACCTGGATTAAGCCAGGCCTATTGTGCTTTTCCCATCCATAACGACTAACCCCTTGAAAAACTCGCCGGCCGAACCGGCCGACTTGAATGGTCGAGGCCCTTTACCGGCGCCAATGTAGAAACCTATTTGGTATATTGTATCGTCTTTCATGTACTCTCCGCCTTCGACATGGACGGCGAGCATATCGAACCTGCAATTTTTCCAGAATCTGGGAGCATTTCGCTCGTTGCCGGGCATGTAAACTAGTCCTTTTGACCTTCCCCAGATCAATTGCATGAGCAGTTGATTTTCAATGCTGGCCCAAAAAGAGGGGCAACTGAGGACTCTACCCGCCGTATGCCTGGCGGCGATGGTTTCGTGAAGGGAGCCGCTGGAGAGGTGTATCTCACTTCCGGTCCAGTGATCGTTTACCAGGTAGACCGGAGAAAGGTACTGTTCCTCGAAATAGATGTTCTCAAGCGCCTGTATACGGTCAAACACAAGCAGTCCGTCGTCACCCCAGGTGATGCATCGAATTTCTCTTCGAATCAGATTCTTGTTTTCAGAAGAGCCATAACGGATGAGCCCGGAGGTATCGAAGCCGTCTTTCTGAAAACTATCCTCATGGTGAGCGACTTCCCACTCTTTGGTAGCCGGTTGGGTTCTGGGAATGCCTAGAAATGAGGCACGGAATGAAGCCACGAGTTCAGGATACTGGTGAATGGCAAGCGTGATAACGGGATGCTTTCCGATGGCCTTCCATGCGACACTTCTGGTTGTGCGGGTATTTCTGCGGTAGCATACCTCTACATATGGGTAAATACGACGTGTATCAACCGCGCTTTCGATTTGCCCGGAACTGTAGAATCGATGTTCCTGGGGAAATGGTAGCACTGCAAGCATGGCCAGCTCAAACCCAATCTGACTCTGGAACAGCAATTCCCATCCTTCTTTATGGCCGTCGAAACCCAGAACCCAGGGGACTGAAGAGTTGTTGGCCGTAAGAAGATGTTCATCCATCCATGCCAGTAGTTTCGCCGTCATCCGTCTTGCTCTGGGGTCGTTATTCCATAGCCCCCAAGCCAAAGCAAGAGGACGCGGTGAAAACATGGGAAGGTCGTGCCCGCCGGGAATGAAGATCATTCCCGAAGGCAAGCAGAATCGTAAGAGAACATCAAAGGTCTTCTGATGGTTTTTGCGTCGCAGGTATGCCGGTATTTCATTCCCATGAAGCTCAAATGCACTCATCGCCATAACGACCCAACTGCCGTAAGAGAGTATCTCCGGATGGAAGAAACCATGGTTCTCCGCCGTCATGTCGGGGAAAAGGGTCTGGGTCGTGACCCAATGGCTTATCGATTTCCCGAGGTACTCGGAATGATCTGAACGGTCGTCGAAACTGGAAGCTATATTGACCGCCCAAACAGCGAGGGCTCGATCCCAATCCGGACGATTGGGATGATCGGGTATCATATTGATTGCCCAGGCAAGAGTCATTGCATCTTGAGCGTTTTCCTCAAGTTTCGTATCCATTTCGCAGCCGCTTGGCGGAGTAACATCAATAAACCGGTTCGCCTCATAGGCAAGAATACCTTGTATCCTATTCAGTAGCTCCTTCTCGACAACCTCTGACGCCATATATCCTGCGACACCGAGGAGCGTAGCCCAGAGGCCACTTCGCCAGTTTTCTCCCCACCGTTTTCTTGCAAGGAAGGAATCAACGTCTCGCGTACCGGTGAGATGAGTGGAACATATCCAGCGGATTCCACGATTCAGATAATTGGAGGCTTCTTCGGAAGAAATCGGAGAGTCGGCTCTTGAGAGCGCATTTAGCCGAATATAGGAAGCGAGAATACAGAGAATATGTAGATGAGGACGAACGACATATTCGATAACGGGAGAGGATGTTCCCACTTTCCGCATATTGAACGCGTGCGGTTCAGTCGTACCGAAGAGCCCGGATTCTTCATCGACATCATGCCATGATTGTTGGTAATAGGGGAGCGCATGGGACAAGAGCTGCAAGACTTTATCCAGCTCCAGTTTCTCACCGAACTGTATCATCGAATCTCCGTTATGTTACTCACCAACCGGCCGCCCCATCGGATAGACCACAATTGCCGATGGTTTGGTCTTTCGGCATTTGTGGGCAAATTCTCTGGCCGTGTTGGAGTCGTAAAGTACCAAAAAGCCGTCGCCGTAAAAACGGGGCTTGCGATCGCCACTCAGCCAGTCGCGATGGTTCTCGACGAACTCCCGTAAGAAGCCCTGATCGGGGCCGCTGTATCCTATTCCAAGGTAAGCCATTAGAACCTTCGTCGGACAAATGCCCGGAAAATAGTCGCAGTCGCGCAAAAAGCGGACCGAATGTGGTCTTTACTTTAAAATACGTAATTACTGTGGTGAGCGTTTAACCCTACTCTATTTTCCACGTTCTCTGGGCTTGATTGCGAAAGCTGTTTCCTCGAAGGTTTTCTCAGTGCCGAATACTGGTATCAGTTTTTCTAACTGCGATTCGGCTATGATCGGCTCTATGCCGGGCGAGGGATCGAGTATAGCGGAGTATCGGCCTCGTTTCTGATAGGCCATGTGGAATTCACGAATGACGGCAATCGCTTCGGTATCGAGCAGAACGACATCCGACATATGGAGTGCGACCGCTTTCCATTGCGCCGAAAGCAACTTATCCAGTTCCGTTTTGAGTTGAGGCAAGTGGTAATTTGTTATGTATCCGAAGAAATCAATTCGTGCATATCGAATTTTTGGCAGGATGAAAATGTCCAGATACGGAGTTTCGGGAGGTGGATTCTGAGGCTGCTTCTGAGGTGTTGTTTCCGGCGCGCAGGTTCCGGGGCCGCCGAAAAGCCGTTCCAGTATTGTGTGTACCGTTCGCGGAGGAAGTCGAAGTGTGGCTGCAATCCGGTCCGCGGAGAGCTTCTTGAGACCCATCCGATAGATCCGGTGGTAAATATCCGATGATAATTTTTGTTCGCTATGCTGCATTTATCCCCGAATCTCCATCCACAGAATTGCGTCCTACATAATACAATCCTTTTGAACTGTTGTCAAATACACCGTTGCGAGACAATCCTAACCCAAGTTTCGCAATCAACTCACGATCCCGCCGGGCGGGACTCAAGGTATCTCCCCGGATACCCCTGCGCTTTTTCTAAGTCAATCTCACACAACATCTTACGCATAATGCACTTCCCCTCGGCTCCGCTCACTTCGACACCGCTGTGCAGCGCAATACAGCGCTCCGCTCACTTCGACACCGCTCAGGTGCGTCGAGCTAAGCTCGACCTTTCTT
>CAYFVL010000206.1:0-10882 GCA_964346405.1 uncultured Fibrobacterota bacterium | reverse complement strand
AGCGGTGTCGAAGTGAGCGGAGCCGAAATGCCGAGGCGATGCCCCGAGCGGAGCGCCGTATTGAGCGGAGCCGAAATGCCGAGGGGCGATGTCCCGAGCGAAGTCGAGGGGTAGAGCATTATGCGTAAGATGTTGTGCGAGATTGACTTAGAAAAAGCGCAGGGGTATCCGGGGAGATACCTTGAGCATTTTTCTACAACGAATCGCGCGCCGGCTTACGCAGAATGACGTGAGTTGATTGCGAAACTTGGGCTAAGATCCTGGTTTATGCAAAAGCAGATGTGCGGAAACCCAACCGATTTTCACCTTCGTCTTGAGTTTAACCGGAAGACGATGTTCATCATCGGATATCCACACGTAGACTTTGTCTCGCTTGGTGAGTCCTCGTCCGTCTCCCACCATTTTGGGTTCTATTTTCAGGCACTCAAACTCCCCCGCGGGCACTTCCACTTTCTCCCGCTTTAGAACCCGGAAATCGACCGGCCAGTCTTTTCCATGAAAAAAACAGTTCAGAGTGAACCGATCTCCCACCTTCAGATCAAGTGTTCGAAGGTAATAGAGCAGAGTAATATAATCGCGGGACATAGATGAAGCTTCGAAATACCCGTCTTTCTTTTTATTGTCGTACACGCGCCGGCGTTGCTGGTCGAAAATGGTCCACCGTTTGGCTTCGTAATCCCCTTCATGCATATGCTGTTCGAAAAGGTAAGGATACAATCCTTCGGCATCCACGTGGGCGTGTACATAATCCCGCACTTTGTAGAAGGCACTTACGAAGTTGTTCGTCACTACTTTGCCCACGAAATTCATTTTCCGGGAGTTTACTTTATCCGGAAATGCTGTTAAAATCGCAAACCCCGCACGAATAAACCCCCAACCGGCGTCGTACACCAATTTTTCCGTACCGCTGAAAGGGAGCGATTTTGAATCTCGTAATCCACGGTAGTTTGTGATGTCGTTTGCTTCTCGAATGGAATCAATGAAGGACTCTTTGAATGGGACTTCGGCCACTTCATTTTCAGCTTCATCCCATCGCATATCGTCCTTATCCCGACCGGCCTCCGACTCACCCGTCATAAGAAATAGAAGCGGTATAAAGACATAGAAAGACTGTTTGAGCAAGATATGCCTCACTTATAGTTTCCGATCCCGCATGAATGCGGCAACTGATCGATCTCCAGTACGTTCAGCTTCGGCCGAAAAGAAGCACCCGGGGATTTCGCCTTTGCTTTTGTGATACGCAACACACTCACAGCATGCTCCTTTCCGGGAACAACTGAATGTGCAGGTACAGTTTTTCTTATTCTTCTCAATGCTGCTGCAAGAACTCACAGCCCCTCCTTTTCTCTGATTAGTGTCTGTCCTGAAAATACCCGTTCACCGACCGGAGCGTCGTATTTGCGCTGCAGTCGGCGTAGCCGAAGTGAGCTTGCCGAAATGTCGAGGTGAGCACGCAAATTGGACCTTGAAACGGGCACCTTCCCGATTTCGCAGTCGAGAACCGCCTTACCGAGCGGAGCGCCGTATTGCGCTGCACTGCGCGGTGTCGAAGTGAGCGGTGTCGAAATGCCGAGGGCGATGCCCCGAGCGGAGTCGAGGGGTAGAGCAGCATGCGTAAGATGTTGTGCGAGATTGCCTTACGAAAAACGCAGGGTATCCGCTGAGATACCTTGAGTCTCCCGCGGTGCGGGACGGGATAAGGTAAGATCGCGCAACAGCTTAAGCAAAATGCCGTGAGTCGGCTGTCGAACACGGTTTCCCCGCAACAATTGCACCGACCAGCGCCATTTCGCGTTCCGAATCGGTCTACAGGCGTTTGCCGTACTTGTAGTGGGATATCAACGATAGTACCAAAATATAATACGATTATCCCCGGCGACATCTTAACCAGATTTCGCAGTTGACGAGAAGAGCCAAAGTTGCCGGGGGTATTACAGAGAATCGAATATCAACTCAAAGGAGGGGAAAGTTACAGAATCATCATGGGCCGGATTGATCAGCAAGCTACTGTCCACTGCTCGAAAAATGGCCCCGATTGCCTTCATAGCTTCCAAAGAGGCGGAATCAAGGTCCTCGGGTGACTGTTTGCGGGAGGTCGGATCCGAAAGACCCGGACTTCTAGGGTTGATTTGTTCACCGCAAGATAGCCAAACCAGCAGACATGCAGCGATGTAAATCAGTGCCTCGCGATATTTCATCTTCCCCCCTGTGCCGACGGACATGACCCATTATAGGCGCAAAGAAGAGCGACGTCAATCCCGAAATAGTAGCGTTGGATGCAACCGCTTGCCGGGCAGTTCTTTGCGATGGATTGTTTTTCGGGGAAACCGTACACTATCCCGCGTGGCCAATGCGGGAAAACCAGGTTTATCGGCCCGATGAATTACTCCTTGGTTAGCCTCAAAGGGATTCTCTTGCCGATCGGATTCACTCTTTGGGTAGCATCCCGGATTTCAATGCCGAAAGGTTGGTTCGGAGTTCTCGCCGGAGAGCCGCGCTGAAGCGAACTGCTTTCCTTCTATTATTTTCCCATATTAGGTAATTTCAGAAGCTTTTAAATGGAGTGGGCATATGGCGGAGTTTTCTATCCTTGATTTCGGCGCGGTGGGGGACAACACCACGGACAGCACCGATGCAATCAACTCAACAATAGAAAAGGCATCGTCGGAAGGAGGCGGAACAGTCCTTATCCCCGATGGAGCATTCCACTCCGGAACCATTTTTCTCAAGGATAACGTACGCCTGGACCTTTCTCATGCCGCACGAATTGTTGGGAGCGAAGATATCACCCGATATCCTCTCAGGCCATTTTCCACAATCCGGTCGTACACCGAAAGGTATACGAAGCGCAGTCTCATATTTGCCGAAGGGGCGCGCAATATCCGTATTACCGGCAGTGGAATTATCGACGGTAACGGCGGCAGCGAAGGGCTTAAGAATCTCCCGAAAGGTGAGCACCGCCCGGTGGGCATACGACTGGTCTCGTGTTCCGATGTGACTGTGGCGGATGTACATTTCCGACGGGCCGGTCTCTGGATGCAGCATTACTGCAATTGCGAAGATTTGCACATACACGGAATCAGAGTGTTCAATCACGGAAATCGAACCAATGACGGCATGAATATCGATGGATGCCGGAAGGTCCGCATTTCCGATTGCTTTATCGATTCACATGACGATTCAATCGTGATAAAGAGCACCGGAGCCCACGTGTGCGAAGACGTGCTGATATCAAACTGCGTGGCCAACAGCCATTGCCACGGCATTAAGTTTGGCACCGAGTCTCAGGGCGGATACCGGCGTATTACACTCAACAACATTATTGTTCACCCCTCCGACGTTCCTCACCCGGGATTCCCCGATCGTCCTTTCGCCCCCGTTATCTCAGGTTTCGCGCTTGAACTAGTCGATGGTGGAATCATGGAAGACATAGTTCTGAACAACATCACCGCAAAATCAGTATTTGCCCCGATGTTCATAAAGCTTGGAAACCGAGCCAGAAAAATCGGTCCCGAATTCCCGGATTTGCCGGCAGGCTCCGCGCGTAATCTCACTGTTTCGAATTTCACCGCAACCGATGCGGGGTCATATGGGGGATCAATTACCGGATTTCCGGGACACTACATTGAAAACGTGACTTTATCCAATATCAGAGTGTCGCACAAAGGGGGAATCGGTTCCGAAAAGGTAATGGCCGAAGTTCCGGAAAACGAGACCGGATACCCGGAAATAAAGATGTTTGGGAACAAAGGTGAAAGCGGCCCCTGCCTCCCGGCATACGGTCTTTACGTACGACACGTAAAAAACATTTCCCTGCGCGACGTGAAGTTCGACCTTGCGGCTCCGGATGCGCGAGCCCCGGTATTCTTCGACGATGTTCACGATATATCTATGGGGGGAGTCTTTTATCCCGAAAAATCGGTTTCCGGACGACTTCAGAGTGTGAACTCCACCTTTGTGGAAGATCGAAAATAGCCTGATCCCCGAATTTCGCAGTCCGGGGCGATCACCCGACCTTCACATAAAGCTGGGGACGACAAGCATATGCAACGGGTTGTGCCGGAACTACTTGGTGCCGGCGCCGGGCGATTGTTGGGCACCGCGTAAGACGTTTCTATCGGCCCTTCCGTAAACGGATGAATATTGCAATCGACAGCATCGACCGGCTCCCGTCGCGGTACGAAAAAATCGATCAGACCATGAGACCGGACGCACTGGCGCAGATCCAGCTCATCGCCCGTAAACGGGACAATTGTCTCGACTTCGGCAGTCGGATTAAGCAAAATCCCGGCTTTTCAGCCGTACCGATTCGCAGGTTTTGGGTCGACTGGCATACGAGGAGATGTCCCGACCCAGAATCGCTCAATTCAGGTTCAGGTTACAATGAGTGCAAATGGTTCATCCGGGGTATAGCGGAAATCGTACTTGGGTGAATAGAATGAGCCGGATTTCCTTGACTGAAAACCCGAAATGCCGCCGTACCCAGGATATCGAATCCAAAATTGACCGACGACACTCGATACGGGTACAGAATTTCAAGACGATCGTCGAATGAAAGCAAAGGTTTCGACCGAGCCGCACTGACACCGGTGGAGTAGCCCCATCCGCGTATCAATCGTGCCATTTGGTCGTTCGGGGCTATGAAGCAATCAAATGACGAATCCTGAATTGATTTACGGACGCTCGAAAGCTCGACGAGGTTCCGAACCGGATACGGGAGATCTCGGAGTGCGGTATTCCGTCCCATGAACCGTTCGACCTCGGTCGGAATCGGCACCCCGGCGCCGAATACCGAATTCAGGAGTTCGTCAAGGTTCGAGAGATCGTCGCAATCGGGAGTGATTATCCTGAGGTCTATTGTACCAACTTCCCTTTTCGCCGCGTCCTTAAGGCAACAACATCGTTGATGAACCCACGACCAGGTTTCGGGACTCGGTGATGACAATGCAATCACCCCGACCCTCTCATGTCCTCGATTTCGAATTACACTCAATGCAAGTTCGACCGCTTTGCGTTCATCGAATCGACATCTCACGAATCGTTGTCGAACCGTTTTTTTTCGCAAGGCTCTCCGCAAACTCTCTCGAACGCCGTGTTCATTCTGGTAATACCCCCCGGCATCCATCTGGTCAAACCAAACGACCGGTTTGCCGAATGAACAAAGCCACCCCAGAAATTCGTCAAAGGACTCATGGGCTATGTTTTTATAGTCCCAGGCTATCCCGATTACCAGCATTCCAAGGCAGTTTTCACCCAACTCATGAAGAGTTTCGGCAATCCCGTCGCGGCTGCGGGGCATGCCGCTACCTTGTTCGGGACCCGGCTCCGAGGAAACGAGAACCGGTAAAGGCTGAATTCCATTTTGTGACATTTCTTTGAGAAACGATGAAGCAAAGTCACGTGTCCAGTTGTTTTTCAGCAAATTGGGAAACGCCCGTGGACGGCATTGCACAATGATGATATACCGGTCGACGCAGCCTTGATTACCTATTGCATCGTCACGCGGTCGGCCGACTCGATACCCGCGGCCGACGCGAGAAACGATCCCTTCCTGAACCAGCCCGCGGTATGCACGAAGCACGGTAGCCTGACCTGCCGAGAGTTCATTCGCAATTTGGGAGAGCTTGGGCAAATCCGAACCAAATGGATAAATTCCTTGAACAATTCTGGTCTTTATCCGGTAGTATATGCGATCCACGGCACTCGTCGTGCCGGCCACCGGCGGAATCTCGAAACGTTTTCTGGTTGAAATGCCCCTTTTCTTTGCGATATCCACCACCCCTTCGTCCCGAAGACGATGGAAAATGCCGGATAAACGCGGAACTGAGATGGAAAACCGCACCGAAAGCTCTCTCAATGACGGCAGTCGAACCTCGTCACCTCTTTGGGCCATTTCACGCACCCAGTTTTCGACTCTTTGCTCAATCGTTTCCGACTTGATCCGCATACCTTTGCCTCAAACCAGAATCTTACCATACCATATTCACCAACGCTCTTACCGATATTCTTTCGCCACGAGCCGACTATTAACCCAAGTTTCGCAGCCGAGAACGAGCAGTGCTCCCTTTCGACCGCGAAACCCGGGTACCGTTTTTTTCCAGCCCACCCCTCTCCGCCACTCATGTTCCAATATACCTTACCCCGATTTAGACAATCGACTCACGGGATTCGGTCTCCGCATACAGCTCGCTTTGCACTGCAAAACCTGGGCTGTACCGCTAAATTCAATTGGGCATTTATCGAGATAAACCAAAATTATCAGAAGCGAATTACCCATAACATTCCTGCCCCCTTGCCGTTAGAATAGGGATGTGCTGCATGGGCGTCTGTGAAATAAGCAGTACCTGTCCGAGATTCAGGCATTTCGAAGAAAGCATCCTTCGACTTTACGCAGGATGAACAATTTTAGCCGATTCAGGCATTTCGTTCATCCTGTCGAGAACCGCCGTACCGCGCTGCACTGCGTTGCACTAAGCGGTGTCGAAGTGAGCGGTGTCGAAGTGAGCGAAGCCGAGGCGATGTCCCGAGCGGAGCGCCGTATTGCGCTGCACTGAGCGGTGTCGAAGTGAGCGTAGTCGAAATGCCGAGGGATAGAGCATTATGCGTAAGAGGTTGTGCGAGATTGACTTAGAAAAAGCGCGGGGGTATCCGGGGAGATACCTTGAGCTTTTTTCTACAACGAATCGCGCGCCGACTTACGCTGAATGCCTTGAGTCGATTGCGAAACTTGGGCTAAGCAGAACCTTAATGGGAGGTGGGCGATGACGGGAAACGGCTCCGGTAGTTGGTTCCGATTGTGTGGGAAGAGAATAAACTCTTTGCTGGTAGTAGTTCTGATGGTTTCATGGAGTTCGCGGGCCGATGTGCTGGTGAACCAGAGTGGGTACGATCGAGACGAATCAAAACGCTGTACGGTCCCTGGTGCCGAGGATGAAACTCCGTTTGCCGTCAAAAGAACGCCCGACAATTCGATTGTTTTCTCCGGCACTATACAGGACGGGAAAGGTGATTTCACGGAATTCAAACCCGATGTCCCCGGTGAGTTTTATATCGAGGCCGACGGGCACGGCAGATCATTCGATTTTTATATCGCACCCTTCTTCTTTCATACCACAACCGCTCGTAAATCTTATCAGTTCTTTTTCGACGGCCGTCTGGGGGTGGACGGAATTACGGAAACAAAATGGGGGGGACCCAGCCGAGATGCGGGTGCGTGGAATCGTGAAACGTTCTTCGAAGCCATGCTCTACGCCTCCAACCCTTCTTTGTTTGATCGCTACGACTACGAGCCGGATCCGGAAAACGCGGAATACAGTGAGAACGGTATTCCCGATCTGATCGACATCCTGCTTTTTCACGCGGATTTCTGTTATCGGTTTCGGAACACGCCTCCGCCTGGAATGAATGATAGCAATTGGCCTCGAGAGTACCCTCTTGAGCAGCTTGCCGCCGCTTGTGCCGCCTACCACTGGTTCCTGGGTGAAAAGGGATGGATGAGTGAAGAGACCTATGATAAGTATCTGAATTGGTGCATTGAAAACTGGAGTACATACGAGATGGACCAGCCACAGGATTACGACAACGTGGGTCGAGTATGGACAGAGGCGCCGGGTTATCGAATCATTCCCAACCTCTGCCTGAAAGACGCTGGAAGAAGCGAATCTCGATTCGAGGGTGCGATTCACCTGGATTTCGCGATCGACGAAATGAAACGTTTGGCGACGCAGATTCCGGGCCATTTAGTTACCTCCGACGGTGAACGGGACTACACCCATCTCGGCGGATGCTGCGGGCGAGATATTCCTTATATATCGCTACTGTACGGAGCGCTCCTGGCTCCCGATCATTTTCCCGAATCGGTTAAGGATTCGCTGCGTTCATACCGGGACATCGAGATGCAAAAGTGTGACAATATCTGGGATTATCGTCGGTCGGCAATTCGCGACACGGCATGGCCGCTCGAGCGGGATCCGTATGTTTATTGGTCCACCGCCGGAATGGTTTCGGCGTATCCCAGTTGTGTGATTGCGACGGACGTCATTCTTGAAGAGCATACGCTGCGTCCTTTGGCCTTCTCCGCCATTGATTATATGTTCGGTCGTAACCCTTGCAACGCCCACTTCTGCTCTCACGCAACTGACCCGGAGATCGGATTTTTCGGCGCCGACAACAACTGGGTATGCGACTATGGTGGCGGCTCGGGGAAGCTGGGTGGATCACGCGCCCTTTTGAACGGAGCCCCATGGGACCTTCGACGAAAGGTGCGCGACGGCGTTGTGACATGGGAAGGTGACACACCGTTTCTCTACGACCCCGAAGCATGTGACGGATATAATGGGTGGAAGCATTGTGAAGCCTGGGCCGTTTACCAGCGCATGCTTCTTGGATCGGTTGCATTTTCGGTACTCGGCAGACAAACCCTTTCCATTACCGGGCAGGCGTCTGAAGAAATCGTCTCCCCCGGCGATTCAGTCAAGATATCTTTATATGCGGCACTGAATGTGGATTGGGAAAAGGCGGAAACCGCCGAAATCTCCCTGAAGGGATGGTGGGATAAGACTTACGATGCGGAAGCAATCACACTGACCGAAACCGGACCGGCAACCAGCATATTTGAAGCTGTAATTCCCACGAAACTACTCGGCGAGGCCGTACACGATAACGGAACTCTTGAGGTTTCCAGGAACGAGACGGTAACCGTTTCATATGGCTATTCCATTTTTGAAATCAGGGATACCCTTACCTTTGACGACGAGGTCTCGGTTCTTCCGTCGAAAGGGATTACTCCTCCGGCAATTCTTCGGCAACAGTCGATTCGAGGTGTCGCTTTCTCGATTTCCGGACCGAGTTACAAAAGCGCGCGACTGACTGTATACGCGCTCGACGGCCGAAAAGTAGTATCGGTGCACGCCCGCCGGAAAAGCGACTTGCGTGTAAGCACCGATGCGATCGGCACGAGAACTCCTCTTGCACCAGGGGGATATGTGTACGAACTGGATGTATTCGGAGAAGTCGGTTCGATTCCTCATACTGAGATGGGATCTTTTTGCATTCTCACCAAATAGGGTCGGCACGAAAACCCCATTCGACGCGTCGTCGGTCCGCAAAAGTATTAGCCCGGGTTTCGCGGTCAAGAACCGCCGGGGCAAGAAGGTCCGCCGGCGGGACCCTCCGGGTCGGGGGAAGGATCCAAAAGCGGGATGCCCATAACCGAAGAAACCCGAAAGTCAAATCAGTTCCAGACATCATTTACCACTTCATATGAGATCGAACTCTGGAGGCGCCTGATTCGTCGTCGGCTGGCTGCAAAATGGGATGCGGTGGCCCCGCGGAAGCCGATGCGCTGGGGATGAATATCAGCCTCTCTGTCTTCGACCTGGGAATTTTATAAACAGAAGATATGAAAAAATCCGTGGAGTGATTACTTCTTAGTCAAGTCTCGAGAAACCTTTTTGGGCGGAAGAATGCCTTGATCGTGCCGCTTCAGAACGAAGCGTTTACTCCCACGCAATACACCGCATTCGATCACCTCTGCCTGGAGAGTCAAGCCCTGTTCCCGGTTCGCTTTGCGAGGCCATCTTGCGCCTCCGTCAAACTTTTTCCGCCCACCAGTCGGGCTCTTCGACATTAATCTTGATATTGTAACGACTGGAGAACTCCGCTACGGCTTTTTGCACGTCCTTCCCGGTGGTTCTGCCGTTGATATCATGTCCACCGATCATCCCGCCTTTTTTCAGTTTGGAATAGTACAATTCGATGTCTTTTTTGACGTATTCGTATGAATGGTTTCCATCGATGTAAACCATATCAAGACCATCGGGAATGACCTCCGCGGCCATTTCTGATTCTAGCTGTAGTGGAACGATTTTATCCCGGTGTTTTCTCAGCAGCCACAAAACAGGTTTAAACGAAGAGGGCAGCAGAGTGAGAATCACTCTCTTTTCGGTATAATCGGCATATTTATTGTATGGGTCAACCAAATACAGTTTTTTGACCGGAAGAGTGCGCAACATCCGTCGACTGTTTGTACCATAATACACACCAATTTCGACGATAGTCATCGGATAGGTATGCGTCTTGACGGCATACCTGATCATCGGTCTTCTACAGTCATATTTAAGATGCTGCCACGCTCTGAGAAGTATACCTGCAAGCAGCAATATACCTACTGAATAACTTATAATGGTCATGAACATCTCTTCGGTTTATCCGCGGTTGCCCTTTTGGTGTTCATAAAATACTACATGGTGCTGGTCCGGAAACTCGCTTTGATTAGTGCCTCGTCCATTCCAGCACTAAACTTCATTCGTAGTCTTTTGCGTGGTGTCACCTTCGGTTCTGCTACGTAAGGAGTACCAGTGCTTCCATGTCTGTTTACAGCACTGAACTTCATTCGTAGCTTTTTGCGTGGTCTATCGCGGAAGATCGCTCAATTTCGGTTATAGTGTATTCACGGAAAAGCAGTAAAAAAGGGCGAAGCCATTGACATCGCCTCGCCTTTGGCTGTTTTTCTGGTTGATTAGTTCAGGGATTAAGCAGGAACTCGATTTTAGTCTGATAGTGCGATTTTCGTCCGGGAGACCGCAGGTAAACGCCGCGCCCAGGCATTCCACGCGCCACTTTCTTCGCGCTACCGGACGCCGAGTCCCGATTTCAATCGGGAAGGTGCCCGTTTTCGGCCGGAATCGGGGATTCATCTCACCGAAGTTAATTCGGGACTCGATGAACGGGAGTTTCCGGACAGACACTAGCCCAAGTTTCGCAGCCGAGAACCGCCGTCCCGCGCTGCACTGAGCGGTGTCGAAGTGAGCGGAGCCGAGGCGATGTCCCGAGCGGAGCGCCGTATTGAGCGAAGCCGAAATGCCGAGGGCGATGCCCCGAG
>CAYFVL010000205.1:0-10894 GCA_964346405.1 uncultured Fibrobacterota bacterium | reverse complement strand
TCGCATGAATCGGGTTCGAAGTGACCAAAATTGGGTCCCCTCGGGGAGGGGGTTTTATTTTAAACAATATAGAAGCGAATGTGGTAGATGCTCGGCCGACCCGCCGTTTCTGAGAAAGGCGGTCGGTCACCTGTGAATCGATTTGTCGAATGCCTTTTCCTTTTCCCTTACGTTTTTCCCGACGGACCACATGGTTTCTTCGGGCGTTGCTGACGATTCTGTTCCTGGCGTTCGTGAATCGCAGCCTTAATCGTGAGAAGCTTGCCATCCTTTTTGGACACTTGTCCTTCCCTCATTTTGCGGTTGCGCTACTGTTCTCTCTGGGAAATATCTACTATCAGGTTCGCCGCTGGGACTTAATCCTGCGGTATGAAGGTTTTGCGGTTGATCGGTTCACTTCGCTTAGAACGATTCTATTCGGTAACCTTCTGGCGTTCGTCACTCCCGGGCGTCTGGGCGAGGTTTTCCGAGGTGTCGGATTGGAGCCGGAACGCAAGGCGGATACGGTGTTTGCGGTTCTTGTCGACAAGTTTTTCATAACGGCCGCGACACTGACTGTGGGAGCCGTATGCGCACTTTTGCAGATCTTTTTGTACGGTGTTTCGTTGAACCGGCAGTTTGTCGTCGTGATTTCGGTGGGTCTGATTATTTCTTGCGTGGGATTGGCGCTGTTGTTATACCGACGTGTACCGTTTGCGCACGGACGAGTTGGAGCGTATGTGGAACGGGCATTGAGACTGGCACCGCGCGTTTTTTCACGGAAAGGTGCTCAACTTGTCTGGTATTCGCTTGGGGGACATGCACTGCTGCTGATGCAGACGGTACTCTTGTTACATATGTACGGAATCAAGGATATCGGTGTGGCGCTGTTGGCCGTTGGCCAGGCATATGCGTTTATGGTTTTCCTGCCGTTCTTTATCTGGAACCTGGGAATCCGGGAATACGCGTTCGGTATGGTTCTGACCCAATTGGGGATTTCGGTAATCGGTGGAGGAGATATCCCGACTTCAGCATTGGGTGCTTCGGTAGGTATCTTTCTGATGAATTTAATGCTGCCCGCACTCGGAGGACTTGTATGGCAGTACTCGGACGGAATCTCAGGTTGAGCGGTGTTGATCCAGTACCGCGAAAGATCTGTACCGTTCTTTGATTCGGCTAAACGAAATGTTTTATCCGGGGGAATATGGATTCGGATTATTCGTCGATATACTTCAGACATAAGTTGGACGGTTTTACACCGCTGACCAGAGACTTCCACGATATCTTCTCCGATGAAGAAATCCGGACTATTCTGACTCGGCGTCGTGAAATGCGGCGCGATCGCTCAGTAGTTGCATTTCTGTCCTTCGAGAATTCCCATGCGATTCTGGGAGGGTTGGGTGCGGTCTCGAAACATCTGCCCGCGGCTTTGGTTCAAGGTGGAAACTCGGTACTGATGCTTACTCCCTGCTACGAGAATAATCCTCGAGTACGCAAGGCTCTAGGTCGGGGAGAGTTGGTTGAGCGGATCTCACCCATGGAACTCGAGATTTGTGGAAGAAATATGGTCGTCTCGTGTTTTGTCGAAACACAATCGCCGGTTCCGGTATTTCATATCGGCGTTCAGGGAAAATTTACCGCTTCGGGACATCCGTATGAGTATGGCGACGGTCGTCTGCTCCTGGAGGACTCGCTGGCCTTTTGCGCCGCGGTGCCTTCGGTTCTGTCACGGCTGGGATATACGGAAAACATTGTCTTCCATGCAAACGACTGGCAGACCGGGCTCATATCGGTTTCATCGAAGTGTGCCATGCTCGAAGGTACATTGCAGAGCGCCGTAGCGGTTTTGACTTTACATAATTCGTATGACGCCTCTTTGTCGGATCCGGAATCCCGGTCCTGGTTCGGTCGTACTCTGGGGAAACCGACTGTGCTGCAGAACGCTATCGCCTGTCTTGACGGACCATTGACGACAGTGAGTGCACCGTTTGCGCTGGAGTTGCAGCATGATCCGATTCAGAGTCGATACTTTGCAGCTCATCTGCAGTTGGCATTTTCCCGTAATTCGCCCCTGGGTATCGAGAATGGTCCGTTCGGTACGGTGAGAAGAGCCTTTGGGGAGAGGAGTCTTCGCGCGGCCGCCCACGGAGACATTCAGCCGATACTGAAACGAAAATATCAATGGCGAAAAGCGCTTATCGATATATGTCGGGAGATGGGGGATGCGCGCGCCGTTGGGAAACTCAATCTGCGCAACGCGACAAAATCTCCCGTCCTTTTCATGAGTGGAAGGCTTGATCCCGCCCAGAAGGGCTTCGATGTGTTGTTTCAGGCGATTCGTGAACTGCCCCCGGGCACGGTGAAGCTGTTGTTCAGCCCCAGTGATGCATCGGACGAAGCCATAAACTTCTATTCCGAATTGGCCCGGGAGTGTCGCGGGGACATAGCGATATGGCCGTTTCGACTCAGTGGGCCGCGGTATCGAAGTTGTCTGCGTGGAGCATCGTATCTGGTAATGCCTTCGTTGTACGAACCCTTTGGTGCGGCTACCGAGGGTGTTCTTCAGGGCACGCCGGTGATTGCCCGGGCTACCGGAGGACTATGGATGCAGGTGCATACCACCCGTTCATGCATTGTTCCCGATTACTATCGAGGGTTGGTGGATACCCCGTCGCCGGAGCCGACCGGGCTCCTTTTTCGCGAAGAATACCAAAACCGGGATCTTGATCTGCAATGGATCGATATACTGAGAACACCCCCGAAAAACAGATTGGGAATCCCATTGTATCGCGCCATTGTGGAATCGGCGCGGGATGCTTTGTTGGATGCTGTTGCCGTATACCGGGCGCCTGAGCAATATGCGTCCTTAATTGCCAATGGTCAGCGTGGTATTCGTCGTTTTTCCTGGACGGAGTCTTCGAATCGGTACAGTATGGTGTATGACCGGGCATGCTCACACATCTAGCCCTAGCCCAGGTTTCGCAATCGACTCACGGCATTCTGCGTAAGCTGTTGCACGATCTTGACTTAGAAAAATGCTCAAGGTATCTCCCCGGATACCCCTGCGCTTTTTCTAAGTCAATCTCGCACAACATCTTACGCATACTGCTCTACCTCGGCTCCGCTCGGTACGGCGGTTCTCGACTGCGAAACCTGGGCTAGTTTCGCGGTCGAGAGACGCCGTGGGGGCTTCTCCAAATATATATTATTAGGCTTAATCATAATGTCTTGAGAGTTCTTCATCAGTTCGTTTTTTCGAGCATGGACACCGAGGCTATACGGGAAATTTAGCACTCTACGGAAGGATACAGCATGACGGAGAATATCTTCTTGCTCGTTTATGGATTCCTGGCGGGTTGCGCCTCTACGATTGTGGTGGCGGTTATTTTTGGTATCGTAAGTCTCAGTAAAAACAGCGATTTTCGCAAGCGCGAAAAAGAGAAACGTACGGCCATGCGTGAGGTTGGCGAAAAACTCGCGGTAGTCGAAAACGCTTTTACAAGTCACAAGCTCGGCAAGATGAATCGTGAAGAGTTCCTGTCAAAGGGAGCTGATCTACTTCAAGATGCGAACAGAACGCTGGGGGAAGCAGTCGGAGTCCTCGAAAGCTATTATGTAAAATATGCGGAGAAGTTCATTCAGGAGCACTGGAATATGCTCGAACCCATAGCTGCCTGGAAAGTGGAAAACGGATCGTATTTCGCTCAACCGCAGTATCCGTCTCCGCCCCCTCCTCCGCCTCCACTTGCTCAATCGGGCGAATTCGGACCAACGGAGCAGGAGAGAGCTGCCGTCGCCGGCTTCGCTGCCGCCGCGGGGTTTTCCGAATACAAGACCACCCCTCCCGATCACACGGAGCCGCCTCTTCAGACCGCTGAATCGGACGAAGACGATCTTACGGGATTGGATGACGACTCGATACCTTCCGATGAATCCGGGCTGTTTGAGCCACGGGAGAATACGGCCGGACGGGGCAATGCGGCCTCCGATGAAGCAGATGCATCGTCCGGAGAGGAATCAAAGATCAGCACGGCCGAATCAAACTTTTTCGGATTGCCCGACGACGACTATGCCGACGAAGATCCCTCCCTTCTGCGCACGCAGATTTTCTCACGAAGCGATCTTCCGCTAAACAATCAGAAGCCGGAAACGCCGCCGGAATCACTTGAGGTTACCGAAGAAACTATCAGTTTCGAGTCACCCGCCAACCAGCAGAAAAAAGAAATGCACTTCTCGAGTTCGTCCGAGGAAGAAGATAAGGGAGACCGGAAGAAGAAAGGCGGCAAGAAGGACCAGGATGCCGATGTGACCGGGGATGACGTAATGAAACGGATGGACGACTTTTTCGGATCCGGTGAATAGTCGACCGCTGCGCTGTAACGGGCACTTCGTGCTCCTCCCGCTCGTCGGGACGGGGCGGGATCAGTGTCCGTTGCATGGATTTCGGGCAGGCACTGATCGCGAAATTCGGGCTGGCTAGTCGCGGCCTCTTTTTTGATACTACGAGTAAGTATACGAGCGTTGTCGAGCTGTTTCATACAACATGATTGCACATGCAACCGAAACATTCAGGGAACACGTTTCGGGCATCGACGGTATGTGTGCAAAATCTGTACATCGTTTTTCAAGGTATGGGGGAATACCGGCGTTTTCACCTCCGAGAACCAGGACAACGGGACGGGTCAGGTCTATTTCGTTCGGAGGCTTGCCATGTTGTTCCGAGATTCCCACAATCGAATAGTCCCGATCGGCCAGCTTTTCAACCAGGCCTTCAAGATTTCCGGGGCGGGCCACTCCCATTTTTTCGATCATTCCGGCCGAGGTTTTCGCGACGGCCGGATTCAGAGTGACGGTTGATTTACGTTCCAGCAAGACTCCGGAGGAGCCGAATGCCGCCGCCGACCGTATGATAGCTCCCAGATTCCTGGAATCCTCAATTTTGGCGGGTATAATAAAAACCGGAGGGAAATCGAGGTTGCCGGCGGCCTCAAGGAGTTTTTCTGCGTCACTGTAGGGATATGCCGTTCGAATTGCAACAATGCCCTGATGTTTCGAGGTCTCCGCCAGCTCATCGAGCCTGTTGGGCGGAACTTGTTGGCAGGGGATTTTATGTTTGCGGCAGAACTTAAGCTGCTGAAACACCGCTTTGTTGGTGCGGCTGTTGCCGACATACACGCGCGAAACCTGGGTCGGCGCCGATTTGAGGAGTTCTTCGACTGCATGTATGCCGTAGACTTTTTCAGTTTGTTTGTCGTTCATGTCTTTCACGCCGGATCTTTAATTATTTGATTTATTGTGAGGATTGGCACTCGCGTAAGGGAATCCACGGACCTGGCTATCCGTACTCGGGAGTACAAATCTTTTTCGAGCAAGAGACAAAATACTATTGTATTTTACTGTGATGGTTGATCAGCACGTATTATAGGTGTCATCGCATTGCCCGAGAGGGTCTGCCACAACGGGTCTGGTCCAAATAGTACAATGAATCTTGATTGTTTTAGTACGATGACCTGTTCGGCGGCAGAAATCAGCAATTGGAAATGTTTTCCTGTTTCCATGATCAGACGGATATATCGTTCGAAAAATTTGCGGTAGAAACGCCCTTGGGATAGTCCCGAGGGTGAATACATTAGAAGAGGAGTTCCTTATGGGAGTCGGTGGACTGGGGCCAATGGAAATCATGGCTGTATTGGCGGTGGTGGTACTTCTGTTCGGCGCCAAGAAAATACCTGATCTGGCCAAAGGGCTTGGGACCGGAATAAAGGAGTTCAAGAAGGCGACAAACGAGGATGAGGAAGAGGCGAAAAAGATTGAGAATGGTTCAGGAAAAGAGTAATACCGCATTGGGGGAGGCAGAAGAGATCGAAGAAGGTATGTCGTTTCTCGATCATCTCGAGGAACTTCGTTGGCGAGTTGTCAAAAGTCTGGCCGCGGTTGTGTTGGCCGCAATTCCTTGCGGAGTGTTTTGGAGGCAGATTTTTGACGTGTTTATGGTTTATCCGCTTCGGTTTTCCGATCCGAAGCCGAAGCTTATTTACACGGCGCCTCACGAAGCGGTGCTTCTTAGTCTCAAGATTGCGATTTTCGGCGGCATAGTGCTCGGTGCTCCGGTGGTCTTCTATCAAATATGGAAGTTTGTTGCGCCGGGGCTGTATAAACGGGAGCGGGTTGTCGTGCTCCCAACGGTTATCGCCTCGACCATTTCGTTTCTTCTCGGAGTCGGGTTCAGCTATCTGGTTATTCCGTATGTCATTCGTTTTCTGGCTACATTTGGCAGCGGGCTCATGGATGCCTATTTCAGGACCGGCGAATATCTCAGTTTTCTGATCAAGCTGGTTATTGCGTTCGGTGTTGTGTTTGAGTTACCGGTGGTTTCATATGTTTTGACAAAAATCGGTGTTCTGACTCCTCGTTTTCTGATAGAGAAATTTCGATATGCCGTTGTAATCGTTTTTATACTATCAGCGTTTCTTACTCCGCCGGATGTGGTCTCTCAGGCATTCCTTGCGGTCCCGCTTCTGGCATTGTACGGAATAAGTATCCTGGTCTCTTTCACGGTCATAAGGAAAAGGCATGATTAGTGGATTCGGTTTTTCCGAAATGGTGGTAGTCGCCCTTATCGTGCTTCTTTTTTTCGGTTCGAAAGAAGTGCCGCGTTTTATACAGGAGACTGCGCGGCTTATCGCCAAGGCGCGCAGATACAGCGATAAGGTCCGTCGGGAACTCGACAGTGTTTCAAGAACATTCGAAGAACCGCTCAAAAAAAAGGCGGAGCAGAGCCCGCGTGCGAAGAAAATGAAAATTCGACGGCAAATGCTCGAAGTGCGCAACGGGCTTGAGAAAGAAGCCGCCGCCGAGCAATCAAAATCGATTCTGTCCCGGCTCACGGAAATGGAGGAGTATAAAAAGGCAAGAGTTGTCATGACTTATGTCTCACGCGGTTCCGAAGCTGATACGCGAGAGCTGATACGGAACTGCTTTGAGGACGGGAAGAGGGTTGTCGTGCCGTATTGTCGGGAGGGAGGCCGGAATCTCGGTATTGCCGAGATCCAGGATCTGGAAAACCACCTTCAGCCGGGAACTCACGGAGTTCACGAACCTATTCACGATCTCAGGGACAACTTCTTACGTAGCGATATCGATTTGGTCGTGTGTCCGGGTGTCGCATTCGATCGATTTGGTGGACGCCTGGGGCATGGAAAGGGGTATTTCGACATGTTCCTCGAGGAAATAAAGGGTAAGGCCACAATTGTTGCGTTGGCTTTCTCCTCTCAGATCCTTGAAGAACCTCTTCCTTTTGAGTACCACGACGTATCAATGGATGAAATCGTGACCGAGAACGGGCTTCTTCTCCAGAACGTCGAAGAAGATGAAGCCGAGGAAGCGGTCGGATAACGAACACGCAAGTACATAAGGTTGGTCTTCTCTTTGCCTGTCTGGATATGGCTCCCGCCGCTTCTGTTGTTAATCTTTGCCCTCGTGGTCGTGGTATTGCCGTTGTCGGCCTCGTTTGCCGGTGAACTCGGATCGGAAAAAATGCAGGCGACCGTCGAGGGATACTGGGGAGCCAAAGCCCTGGTGTGCATTTTCTTCTCCACCGATTGCGGCATTTCGGAATTCCGGATTCTGGGGCGTCGGTTCAAAGGTACTCCGAATGACAAATCCGATGGCTACGGCACCGGATCCGATGATTCCGAATACTCCTTTGAGGCCGATTCAGATAGTTCACGAGAAGAAAAAACGACCCCACCTGCTGAAGAACGCTTCGACCGAAACGGTGAGTTTCTCGAATCGCCAGAACTCGAAGAAACAGGTCCGGAAAGATTATCCCCCGAGGACGACCATGAATTTGAGGATTTCGAAGATTACGTGGATGATTCAGAATCGAAGCCGCCCTATCGCGCCGCGGAAATGCCCGACGAGGACAAACAAAATGACGCACGGGGATTTGTCGACGCCCCCCCCCGTCGTGAAAAACAATCCGATGAACCCCCGAAACGAAAACCCGGACTGTTCGAACGCCTCAGGAAAAGCCCCGTTGTTTTCTTTCTTCGTCAACACCGCTATCAGATGAAGGTAATACAATGGTTGAAGAGAGTCATTGTCGCCGTTTTTCGCATAGTTCGGTTCGATAAGTTCACGGTCGTAATACGTGGCGGTATCGGTGATCCGGTTGTTACGGGTATTCTCTATGGTATTCTTACCTCGATCAAACAGGCACTTCAGACTGGTATCGGTCGACCTCACTCGCTTGTGTATGAACCCGATTTCGATATCGTGCCCAGCCTGACCGGCAGTGCCGCAATCAAACTGCACACCTCTTTGTTTCGTGTTCTCCTTCCGCTGATTGTCGCCCTCGTGACATTTCCCTACCTTTCGACAATCCTCCTTTGGCTTCGCGTTCGAAAGCTCAACCCGACTTCGACAATCGACTCAAGGCATTCTGCGTAAGCCGGCGCGCGAATCGTTGTAGAAAAATGCTCAAGGTATCTCCCCCGATACCCCTGCGCTGTTTCTAAACCAATCTCGCCCAACACCTTACGCATAATACGACTTCCCTCAACACATCGCTCCGCTCACTTCGACACCGCTCAGCGCAGCGCGGTACGGCGTCTCTCGACTGCCGAAGTCGGGTATAGCGATCGGTCACGCGGTACGGTGGCGACAGGAAGAGTTCACGGCACTGTAGCGAGTGGTTGGGGAGCGCTCAGATTCGCAGGTCGATTCCGGTCCCATGGTTCTTACCTGGAGGGGTATCGTCGGGACAGATCGGGCCGGGAGAGTGGGGCTCAAAGGCGCCAACGGTTGTGCGCACGCTCCTGAATCCCAGTGTCCGGAGTCCCTCGGTTATGTCATCTTTGTGTGCGGACAGCCATACCGCCGCTGAATTCCGTTCGCATGCGATATTTACCACAAGATCATGGTTCCGGTCGTACTCAAGATGAGCCGAAACGCCCCCAAGGAAGCCTGGGGCAATATGGATTTGTACCGAGTATGAGCCGGCTTTTTTTTCTCCTTTGCCGTCTCGTTTCAGAAGCTTGATCGTGACATCTTTCCATTCACCGTCTGCCTGCATCGGTATCGTGATAACCTGCTGAGTACCTTCGAGGGTCGGGGTCGGACGCGCGAGTAGCTGCAATGTTTCCAGTCGTAAGAGAGCGGTCTCGATATTACGTACGGTAGAATGGATTGTATGCGAGGATCCCGGTGTTTCTGTGAGAGCCGCCACATTTCTGCCCAAGGCACGGACTTTGGCATCCATTTCCGAAAAAAGACCAACGGGTACGGTTTTGGGATCGGTAGTCTTGCTCGAGCTGATGTGTCGAGCTGATTCCGAGGTGCTTTCGGTTGGATCCGTCAACATGCGTCCAAGGTGGTCCGAAAGAGCGGTAATTAGCCGCGCAAAAACGCGTGTGGCCTGATCCGAAGGCAGGCGGTTGGACATAAGCGCCTGGAACAAATCCTTGAGTTCTTGATCGGTTCGAGTAAACGTCGCGCGCAACTCGTTGGCTAATCCTTCCCGCGTGGCACGCTCTTCGGACATCGTTCCCGGTTGCGGTGTATATGTCGAATCGAGGGTCTCGATGAGATTCCCATGCAGCCTGTTCCACTGAGAGAACACATTCAGGAGTGGTGCCGAAAGCGGCGATCCGGTTCCTGGAGCGGTAGTGGCGGAAACGGGATTGCCCTCAAAAGAGACGGTATGCTCGAAAAGAACCTGCAGGAGATGAGTCTTCAAGTTCTCCGGCAGTTTGTCATGGGCAGATATTGTCGAGAATCGGTTCTCGGTATCCAGACCAAGGAATGATACTGCGTTTTGTACAAAATCCGGTGGGATATGCGAAATGTTGTCGGTGTCGGGGGTCGGAGACGAGAACGTACCGCTGGTTGCGATCCCTGTATTCAAGTCCGCCTCCCGTATGTAATGAGCAAGGTCGGGGGCTGCTTCACGAAATTGAGGGATTCTCTCGATGAGCTGGGGGAGTGATGTGTCGGTGCTTACCACGAGTGAAAGCCATTGCCCGAATTTGTCACTTTCAGCCGGGCCGGCGGTTTCCAGAGACACCTGCTCCATTATGCCGGCGGAAAAAAGCTCCTTGAGTCGGTCGACGGAACCGAAATTTCCATTTTTCAGGATGTCGAGAAGTTTCAGTGTCGGGGTCCGGACAGGGGCATTTCGCACAAAAGCCGACTTTAGAATCTGAGCCACGTCTTTGGGAAAACCTTCGAGCCCATGAAGCAGCGTCGATTCATGGCGAATAGCTCCGACTTCCGAAAGCGGTGTGGAACCCGCGACTTGCGTATACTGCGCAAGGACGGCAGCAAGGCGAACAAGGGCTTCACGGGTGAATAGCCATTGCTCGGGATTTCCGTTGGCTGCAAACGCTCTAAGACGTTCGGTCGCTTCGAGCGCTAACATGGAGAGAGATCCCCGGGTGCTCCGCGACAGATGAATCAGGGCCGATTCCAGATCTTTAAACTGGTCCGGCGCGGCTGAGGCCGATTCGATAGCTGCGATATGTCTTAGCACGGCCGTCAGTTTTTGCATATCCCGGGGTGATTCCGGTGCCGCTGTCGGGATACGGGCGACCTGGATAAGGTCCTTTTGTGTTTCTTTCGGAAGTTTACGAAGAATTACGGTGTCGCCTTTTCGGGAGATCAGCACTCGATCTCCCGGCCGCAGTTCTCCTTCTTCGAGCGCAACACGCAGCTCTTCATTCCCCACTGATAACACATAGGTTTTTGAGTCGAGCTTTGCCTCAACCACTCCCTTGCCCCGCAATCGTCCGGGGGTGCCGTTTGAGAGTATGGTTCCGGTAAGAGTCGCGGGGTTGGTGATCATATCTACATTGTTCCATATTAGCCCAGGTTTCGCAATCGACTCACGGCATTCTGCGTAAGCCGGCGCGCGATT
>CAYFVL010000204.1:0-10977 GCA_964346405.1 uncultured Fibrobacterota bacterium | reverse complement strand
GCGCCTCGAAAGCCGCCCTGATATCTTCGCGATTTCTGAAGACTTTATTCCGTTATGACTCCTAAGTGCCGTTTCCCGCAACGTCTTTAAGGGAATTGCCGCCGATGTGGATGGTGAACTAACGTATTGGTGGTGGACTGGATTCTCAGGGTTATTGAAGTCCTATACGGGAAATTTTTGATCTTGATTTAAATCGGAGAGGCAGGGATTCGAACCCTGGGTGGCCAGAGACCACAACGGTTTTCGAGACCGCCCCTTTCAACCGCTCAGGCACCTCTCCAAGAGTAATGTCAAACATCAAAGATCAAGATATAGACCAAGGATTTAAAGGCAAAAAGCCGCCACACGAGCCAGAATTCCTTTTATGCACATCGTCCATAAGAAGATGCACTTTTATCGGGCAATGAAGCTCAAACGATGATTTAGTTAGCCGACGAAATTTTCAAAGAGCTGTTCGCCATAACTGTGCGAAGCTATGTAAAATAGTCTCTTGGTAGTGGTCGGGTCAATTACAAAAGAGGGTATTCCTGACAATCTGCCGTGAAAAAGACTTGGGGGCTTGTGCCTCAGCCCCCAAAGTAATAACGGCAAATGCGGCTATCGGTTTTTGTTTACCAGCATTCTTTTATATATGCGTTCACCGTCTTCGGTCCGGACCAGATGGACCCCGACCGGGAGATCGTGGCGGTGGTTTGCACCCCGAATCACTCCGATGCGGCGGCCTCGCAAGTCATATATGGAACGGATTCCCGATTTTGTGGGTCGGAGAGAAGATTGAGGCACACGGTAGTTTCCGGCCGTCAGAGTATGCGGCGATTCGCAATACGTGTTGCCGGAAAGGTCGATTACTTTCCGCCCGTCTTCATATACCGCGTATTCTTCATTTATATTGGCGCTTTGAACGTTGTACATCATATAATGAAAAGCCCAGTCATGTGAATCATAGAGACCGGCACGGTAGAAAGGGTTCGTACCATTTTCACCGACAAAGTAGTCTTTGACGAATTCATCATAGTTGAGAAACTCAATCTTCCCACTTGTGCGTACATTGGCCAAACGGGTACCACCGACCCCGGCGGTTTTCTCCCATCGCTGGTTCCCAACATACATGGCCACGTCATTATCCGATAATGCAAGGTTCTGCATGTCGACGTTGTCGATAATCCCGGCAACCCCTCGAAAACCCGCCAGAATTGGTTTGCTGCCGCTGAATGTGGAATTCGCAAGTGTTGCAAGCCAGGAAACACCGAACTCGACAGCGGCTTCTTCCTGCGATCCGCAGTTTTCGAACGTACAGTTGTCTACCGCCACCACCCATGGGCCGTAACCGTAGCTCATATTGCCGCCGAGAATGGCAACGCCGGGACCCCCGATATCCTTGAATGTACACTGGTAAATACCGCCATGAAAATGCACGATTCTCGTGCAGTAGATACCGCCTTTCTTCTGACCTTCAAAAGAACACCGGTAGAAAAGTGGCTTATCGGTGTACCCATCGATCCGTATACCGTAATCACCGGTATTCTTGAACCGGCAGGAGTAGAACCGGTACTGTTCGGTTTCGGAAGTTGAACTGTGATAAACACCTGCAACCAGGTAATTTTCGAATGAACAGTTCATGAAGACATCATTGAAACCCAGAGAAGAACGGGCGTAATTCTCCGAATTTTCCCCGTCAAAAGTGGCATCGCTGAATTCAACTTGCACGGCTACCGGTTTTGTCCCTTTAAGGAGTGCTTTTGCACTGTACGCCAAAGCGGCACCGGGACCGGTAAGCCTCGTTTTCTCCGGACCGGCGCCTCGTACTATGACTCGCTGTGAAGCGGCACCGGTACATCCAATTCCTTTCTCAAGACGAAATGTTCCGGCCGGCACTTCCACAATGCCCGATTGGGCGGCTACCTTCGCGAAAGCCTCATCCGAAGGCCGGGACCCCGTCGGATCGGCCCCCGCAGCTATGAGAGCCGTGCCGAAATTAGCCGCTTTTTTGTAGAGAAGATCGGGAGGCTTGGGAATATCGCATTTGGGATAAGACGGGGGAGCGGGAATGCAATTACCGGCCGCCGATGCCCCGGTCTGGGTGTAATCCACTTCTCCATCCGACGTTTTTTGTGAGCAGATGTACCGGTCGTCGATTAATCGAGGCTCTTGCCACTTGTTTTCATGGTAAGGAATGTTGTCCATGGAATTTTGCACCACTGAATACAGGAAAATGTTTGGGTTTTCTCCGGGCGAGAGGAGTATTGTGTCTTCGGTACATACTGAAAACATCTTGAGTTTCGGATCGGTGCTCTTTATTGAAAAATATCGCGGATTACTGATGCCGACAAAATTGTCGATAATGTTTGACTCTCCTCCGGCAATCTCCAGGCCCATTGTCGGCCAGCCTTGCCAGCAGTATTTATCACCCCTGCAGGCCTCGATCCAGTCGTCGGGGTGTGAACCACTGCCACGAGGGCCACGCCCACCACAGAAGAGTCTGCGATGACCAAGGTATACGTTTTGACAATCCTTGAGCTGATACACGGGACGATAATCGTAACTGCTGGTACTCTCGGTGGAACCATGCGCCAGAGCCATACCGTTGGCGTTTTCCACGACAACCGCCGGACGTTCATTACCTTGGTTGTGCTCGATGGCACAAAGAATTTTTACGTTTCGTCCGGAGCCGTTCAGTTTGAACCAGAGACTCGGCGTTTCGGTTCGATGGTGTTCGTGATTGTAGCGAATCCACACGCCGGTAACATCATGCCAGTTTCCTTCCGCCTTCACAGCACCGATATTGCCGATAATGTAACTGTTGTTGTAGTCGCCGAGATTTAAATCGCTTTTGCTGTTAATTATGTAGGAATCGGCAAGGGATGCATTGTTTGAATTCGTGTTTACGGCGTATTCTGCATCCGCAATGACCAACCCCTTTGCCATTCCCGTGAAACGCATTTCATCACCGACTCCGCCTAGAAACTGCACATCGTTTGGAAGCGGAGGTAGTGTAACCGTATCGAACGGCATTGTGTTCGAAAGAACGAGTGCGTCGCCTGCCTTCAAAACAGAAGCAGCATGCTCGACTGCCCTGCTCATGGTCGACTGATCGATTTTTCCGCTCTTGGCCAGTCCGTCCCCGGCTGCAATCAAATCCTCAACTCGATACGTTTTTGCCTGTAGAACACCAACACAAGCGACCGCGGCGATTACTACGGCAAAATGCCGGGCCTTGAATGAGCCTTTTGATATTGATACCAAATTCGTTCCTCCTGTCTATTGTGGTACATCTGTTTTCTAATCCACGATCTTATACAATATAATTTGACGCTCGACACCACCTGAAAGGGATATCCGTCGGGTGATGTCCCGGGAAGCCGAAAGGAGAAGGGAGAATTCGAGCGCCATTTGGCCGAGGTAACAAATAGAGGTATCTAACCCAAGTTTCGATTCCTGCATTGGGCTGAACGATGGCTTGTTGGATGACCATGTGAAGCTGGTGTAACACGCGACAATGTTTTTTATCAAAACGGCATGGCAATTGCTGATTCAGATATATTAACCCAGGTTTCGCAGTCGAGAGCGAGCAACAGCTTACGCAGAATGCCGTGAGTTGATTGCGAAACCTGGGTTAAGTCTAAGAACGGCTAGTCCAAGTGCCTGAACAGGTATAGAAAACAGTGGGATGTGTTTCAGAGTAAGAAAGAGTGAAGGATATGCAGGAAAAAAGCGATCATCCTGAAAGATCAAATGAAGAAGCCCGTCGGCACCGGGAACTCACGGAAATGTATGGGAAAGAGAAGGCCGAAGAGATTATGCGTATGGAGAAAGATCCGGCCGCTTCTCAGTTTCATCAGCCTACCGATCAGGGTGAGCAGGATGCAGATGTGAGAAGTGCAATGCAGAATACCGCACGTCGTGCCGGAGGTCGGACTCCGGCACCAATGCCGGGGGACGCCGAACGACAAAGTGAAGGAATTCAAGACTCGGCAGAAGACGCCGGGAACAAGGGGCGAGAGAAGCGAGAAGAATCGGAATAGAAGCATGTGCTCCACGCGGGTGTGCTCAAAGGTTGTGAAAAGGGTGATCTTCGGTATAACGATCTCTCGAGAACTCCCCGAAGTAGTCTTCCAAATCCCTCGACTTTGGTCGTTTCGATTATGTGGGATAAGCTTCTCCTGCCTTTCAGAATCTCCCGGTTAAGTACCGCCATTCCGATCGGCCTCACTTTGCAGATATGGAAACAATTAGCCTGAATCATGTGTTTGTTCTCGGTGTACTCATGACGGTGGCTTTTGCCGCGGGTGACCTTGCAGAGCGTTTTGAGCTGCCAAGAGTGGCGGCGTATGTTGCCGTCGGGGCTCTGTTTTCCGTAGAACTTCTCGGGAGATTCGTAAACCTTGATCCCGGAGAGTGGTCCTCGGAACTGACGAATATCGCTCTCAGCATCATAGCATTTATAGTCGGTGCGGAGTTGAACCTTAAATGGTTGCGCACCAAGGGTAAAACAATTGCAGTCGGCGTACTCGGACAGTCGTTGGGAACGGTTGCGGTTATCTGTGGGGGAATCTACTTGTATTCCTGGCTTATGCTTCCGTCGGATGCTCCCATTGCGGCTATCGCTCTTATACTCGGTGTGATAGGTTCGGCAACCGCCCCCGCGGCAACTGTTGCGGTGATCGAGCGGTACCGGAGCAGCGGTCCTCTCACGTCTACTATATTGAGTATCGTTGCGATCGACGATGCTCTTTCAATCATATACTTCACCATTGCAGGCGGTATTCTGGCGGCCTCTGTAAATGTCGGTGATCTGGCATTGGCATTCTGGGAAATCGCGGGAGCGATCCTTGTCGGTGGAGCACTGGGAGTGGCTTTGGGTCTATACGGAAAAAGAGCCGAAGACGACACCTGCCGCCTGGCCGTTATGTTGGGAAGTATCTTCCTGACAATCGGTCTGTCTCGCATTCTGCAATTTTCCAATCTTCTGTCATGCATGTCTCTCGGGCTTTTTTCCAGACGACTCTCTCCCTTTGCAGCCGAAAAATGGCTGCATCCTATTGAGACGATACGAGAGTCTGTCTTTCTCGTTTTTTTCGTTCTCGCGGGTTTACAGTTCAAGTTTCATGTGTTGATCGGATCGTTCGGTTTCATTGCGGTTTATATCGTTTTGCGCACTGTCGGCAAATACGGCGGAGCCCTTCTGGGAACAAAGTCCGGCGGTGCTCCTCCCAAGGTGTACCGACACGCCGGTCTGGCGCTTCTGCCACAAGCAGGAGTTGCAATCGGACTTGCCTTGCAAGCGACCGAATCCCAGTTCCTGGCCGGACAGGCCTCACTCGTTCTCAATACAGTTTTGGGCTCTACAATTATCTTTGCGCTGGTTTCGCCGGTGCTCACCGAACGAGCTTTGAAAGAGGCCGGGGAGATCGGGAAGAGGAATACGGAGGAGAACGAAGGCTGAATAGAACGTGGGAGGCAAGTCAAAGCCGGCATCCTTGCTGACGGCGGCAGTTTGCGTGTGTGATAGCGGCGAAAAGAGGAACGGTGTTCCGCGAGCAAAGATCGAGTGCATGCGGAAGCTCCTTCGATTATGGACCCTGTTGGTGAAAAATTGATGCCCTTGGACTCAATATCATTTTCAAAATATATTTCGTGGTGTCCGGTATGTTCTGAACTCCCGATCGCCGTGCGAGATTGGTAGACATTTTTATGGTAACGTCGTTGCAGCGTTTTTGCATCTGCTGAGGGGCGTGGTCTATTCATTCGCTCTGAACGGGACTTTAGTTACAAAATGGAATCAAGTGGAAACAATTCCTCCGCCCCCGGCTCTTCTTTCATAATCCGGCCATATAAACCCGGAGACGAGTCAGAGGTTATCGCCCTGTGGAACGAAGTGTTTCCCCGGAGGGTGCCGCATCACGACTCGAAGCTATCGATAGACCGAAAAACGGCCGTGGACCCCGAGCTGTTGTTTGTGGCATATATCGGCAATCGGGTGGTAGGGACTACGATGGGGGGATACGACGGACGTCGGGGCTGGATCTATTCGGTTTCGGTGCACCCGGACTATCGAAAGCCGGGGTTCGGTACCAAGCTTCTGCACACGGTTGAGGCCGTGCTCCGAAGAAGAAGCTGTCTTAACCCAAGTTTCGCAGCCGAGAACGAGTACGTGGTGGAACCGATCATCAGTATGGGTAAGAAACTGTACTGATGCGGAATATGCACATGCTCCCGTGAATGAGGTGTTCCGTTTGGATCATCGCAGGTGACCGTCTCCCAACGCGTTTGTCGGTTTTCGTATGGGCGCCGGTCCGATCGAGCCGAGATGGTTTATTCTGCTCTGAGATGGAATTTCCATTCCCGATAGGCCCGGCGAGAGATCCTGAGTAAATTGATGAAGGGCCTTGAATCCCAGATATTGGAACCCCAAATCAATTGATGAAACAGGCCACGGGTAGAGACGCGCCGCGTTGTTGTCAAAAGATATGATCGAGATATCATTGGGAATTCTACAGTTAGTCAGTCGGAGTGCGGGGTAGTACAGACGGGCAAGGGCATCGTTGGGAGCAACAAAGGCGGTCACGCCCTCCTGCGCCTGCCATACCTCAAATAAATGGGATAATCGGGAAGTTATTTCATCTTCATTCTTGAGTCCCGGTTGTCTCCACTGCAGTTCCTCTGCATTATGGAATTTCAAGCGGTATCCGGATCTACCGGAGCATTCTGCCAGAGCCTTTTCCATTTCACCGATCCGCGCAGTTACCCACTTGCGATATGATGGAATCCAATTGACACTACCGAATTTTCGATGTCCATATCCCCACAAAATGTCGACCGCTTTACGAACCGCGGACCGCTCATCGAAATACAATCGGGCGAAATAACGAGATACTTCCGGCAAGGTCAATAGCGACTGGTATGATTCCTTGAAGATGGGATGAACCGTATTTGCTTCGAGATTGTCGATCGAGTCGAACCAGACAACCGGTCGATCAAAACCGCACAACCACGGTAAGAATTCTAAAAGCAAATTGGTGGTTCCGGGGGGGCGATGATAGTCATAGGATTCACCGATAATCAGAGTCCCTAGATAGCGACGGCCCAGGGATCGGATATAACGACCGATTTCGAGCCTGCCGCTGCAGAGAAGTGATTTGGGCACGACGGGATCGGCAAATGCGGGAGTCAACTGTATACCAAACCGGTCGGCTTCGTCGGTAAAAACGCTGGTGAATCCCTGCGTTCGCTCTGACTGCATCATGCCGGCCCAATAGTCTTTTCGAGGATGAAAAATCAGTATTTCCGAGGGGAGCCCACGCGGTACGGACAGCCGAGCCGTTGAGGTGGAGAACCCGGCATAGAAGGCTTTTCCGGTTCTGTATACCAGACCGTCCTCCACCAGTCTGTGATACGCCGCTCGGACCGTATGATCGGAAACCTGTCGTTCACGCGCGAGCGCCGCAACTTTGGGTAGTTGTCCGGACTTCCTGAAATCACCGAACAGGATCGACTTCCGAAGATCGTGGTACAGCATCTCGTCGGCCGGAACTCGTCTCCGCGGCTGTCGTCCCCCCCCTTTCAATTCGATTCGTCTAAGGGGACGTCCGCGGGAAAATTCCACAGCGCCGCGGTCACGAAGACGTTGTGCCGCCCGGAGGACTTCATTTCGGCTCAGGCCAAGCGCCCGGGCTATCTCGGTAATCGGTGGAATTCGCCCGCTGTCGATGGGGGATGCCAGCGAGAGTATGTGGTTTTCCAATGAGCCTTCCATAATATCCTCTGTGATCGGCCATACCTGCCGGTGTTTGCGGGCGCAGATGAAAGACGCCGCCGCCCTGCTTTATGGATTCATAAAAGCTTTTATAGCTTTTATATACTTTCCTAATAATCTAATGCCCGGTCTACCTTTTAACATAGAAATCTGGTCCAAATCAGGGAGAAATACTATGAATCAGCCGATTGTTTTTCGAAAGGTTTCCGGGAGTACGCTTTTATTCTGCTGTGCGTTTATGCTCGTTGGGGTAACATGGATACGCGGAGCGGAGCGTGGTCGCCCCAGGGTTGTGGAGGGGACGATTCGCTCCGACTCGGGAACGCTCCTGAGGGGCTGTTATTTCTCTACCGATGGAAAAGACCGGGAATTGCCCAATCCAAGTGTCTTTGATTCTTTGAAGAGTATCGGTTTGAACGCCTTGCACATATATGGAGAGTGCTACAAGGATTCAATCGGACAGCGTGCCGAGATGATTGATTCGCTGGTGCAATGGACCGGGGAGCGGGGTATCTATGTGGTGCTTACCCGCGGAGGATGTGACAAAAACGGCAATTTCAATTATGAGTCTGTCATACGGTTCTGGGAATTTTACGGACCACGCTACGCGGACCGGGAACACGTGATCTTCGAGATAATGAATGAGCCCGAAAAATGGGAAGCACCATACAGTAGTGAAACATTGAAAATGGAGCGTGATGCCTATGTATATCTCAGATCCATTGCGCCAAAGACACCGATATGCCTATTTACGTATGCTAGTATTGCCGAACTATCGAGCATAACCCAGGATATCGCCGCACTGGATTCGGTAGTGGATTGGAGCAATGCGGCTGTTGCAGTTCACGGGTATTCGACATCCATAAGCGAGCAGGAATCCGTTCTCACCGCTTTGCAGGAATCCGGCTATCCCGTTATCTCAACCGAACCCGCCGGTATCGGAAAAGAACTCGGCGGGTACCGAAAAGACCCACTCATATTGACCGGTATCTACGAGAAGCACGGCATATCATGGCTTCAGTTCAACAATGTTCTCCAACTTACGGCGGACAAATTTTTTGTCGAGAAGATTGATAGTGCTGGGCTTTGCTGGACTCCGGATTATGGGGAATGGCCCGGTTGTCCAACTGAGATTCTAAGATCATCAATTGTGCACCAACCGTCATTCTCGCGAAGTACTCGATCCGCGGCCGTTTCATTTATACCTGGGGATGTGTCCGGGCTATTTATACGTGCAAGGCGTGGTCGTTCGGGCAAACAGTCTTTCTATACCGTACGGGGCCGACGCTGCAGGTAGAAAAAGCATGGTAGTCTGCCGGATGCCTGCTTTGGGCAGTACATTCGAGCGGCGTCCCGGAATTACCGCATCCGATGCTTCCATTGGTATTCGCGGCTGGTAACGACATCCTCCATCCGCCCGATTCTTCGGTCCAGACGGTCGAACTTGTCTTTCAACCGCTGCATGGCCTTTACGCGAGAAGTCGCATAGCTGTCGTAGAACTCGTTCTCGCCAACGCTTCCCAGTGGTACGATCGGCTCCGGTTTCATCAGGAGTCCGGCTATCACGTAAGCCGGCACAACGGGCCAGAACGCAGTGAAAATTGCAAGCAGGACCACGAGAACCCTCACCCAGAATGCTGATATCCCGAAATGTTCGGAGAAACCGCGGCAAACTCCCAGAATTATGCCCCGTCTGCTTTTGTACACTGGTAAACCGGCATTTCGTCTGATGCTCATGGGACCCTCTCCTCACTTTTTTTTTTGTTGCTCCATAAGAATTGTTTCCAACGACTCGACACGCTGCTCCATGCGCTCGAGCCCTTGATAGAGTTCCTGCATAAGTTGTGCTTCCTGTTCGTTTCCCTTGATTCCTCCTTTTCCGGCAATCATGCGAACAGCGCCGAGAATCACGCCCGCAATAATTGCGGTCACCAGAAGAATCGAGCCGAAAACGATCGCGACAATGAGTACCTCATGCATGTGCCAAACTCCTTCCGATCACTACGCCTGCTTACTTTTCTCGACCCGTTGTTTCAGCTCGGCCAGATCTTTCTCAATAGATTCATCCTGTTCCAGACGACTGAATTCGTCTTCCAGATCTCCTCCGCCGCTTTGGGTACCGGCCAGATCGGAGGCAGCTTCCATACGCTCGATTCTATGCTCGTACTCCTCGAATCTGAGGACGGCATCTGAACTGCCCGCACGACGGATATTTCGTTCCGCCTGTAATTTTCCTTCCGCGCGAACATGCCGCTGCACCAGAATACGCTGCTTTCTGCGGGCCTGCTGAATCTTTTCTTCAAGACGGCCGATGTCTTCCCGCGCGTGATTCACCATTTCTTCGAATCGGGTATGGTCGGAGGTGAGTTCATCCAGTCTGGTCTGGTATCGCTTTTTCTCAAGCAATGCTTCTCGTGCCAGATCCTCACGACCATTTTCAAGTGCAAGCCGTGCTCGTTCTTCCCATTTTTCGGCATTTTCTTTGACCCGATCCATATCTCGTTTCGTACGGAGGCGATCGGCAATGAGACCAGCACAACTTGACTTCAACTCAACTAATGTCTCCTCCATCTCCTGAATCATCAGCCGTATCATTTTTTCCGGATCCTCGGCCTGGAAATGTTCGGGAATGCAAGAATGTGGTGGAACGAGCGGTGTATCGGTGCGAAGGAGAGGTTATCGGTCGGATTGAGTTCAATCCTTTTGCCTTTTCGGCACCTGATCGGTATCCTTCGACATATCTTCATTCGAGAGGTGTCGAGAAACCCGCGAGTTCCGGTTCCGACGTTTCGGTCTCGCGCTCCCCGGTGGACTTATCGATTCCTCTGAAGGATGCCGTGTACTCACTGAAACGAGAGTACCTTTTACTGGCCCTGGAGAAATCACATCACAACCAGCGACGCGCCGCGGCACTTCTCGGATTGACCTATCACCAGTTCCGAGCCCTGTATCGATCCCTGAAAGAAGAAATAACCTGATGCAGTTGGACCGTAATCTTTAACCCAAGTTTCGCAATCAACTCACGGCATTCTGCGTAAGCCGGCGCGCGATTCGTTGTAGAAAAATGCTCAAGGTATCTCCCCGGATACCCCTGCGCTTTTTCTAAGTCAATCTCGCACAACATCTTACGCATAATGCTCTACCCCTCGACACCGCTCGGGACATCGCCTCGACACCGCTCACTTCGACACCGCTCAGTGCAGCGCGGTACGGCGTCTCTCGAC
>CAYFVL010000203.1:0-10987 GCA_964346405.1 uncultured Fibrobacterota bacterium | reverse complement strand
CTCACGGCATTCTGCGTAAGCTGTTGCACGATCTTGACTGCGAAACCTGGGTTAACCCGACTTCGACATTTCGACTCACGGAATTCTGCATAAAAGAATACTCAAAGTATCTCCCCGGATACCCCTGCGCTATTTCTAAGTCAATCTCGCACAACATCTTACGCATAATGCTCTTTCTCGGCATTTCGGCTAGGCTACATCGTACGACCCGGCTATCGAATTCGAAAGCGCAAATGCCTGATACGGCGTGCGCCGAATAGACATGAATCTACTCAATTTATCCCACTAGTGCCAATAGGAAGATTTCTTTTTTTCTCAATCCTTTCGGCCTCTCTCGGTCTACCCGGAAACAAAAGCGAACGAAATTGCGGCATTCACCGCCAGTATGGGTTGGCCGGACGCAACAACCGCCAATATTTGACGATAAAGTGACCGTCATGTGGTGCAGTGGCCAAACTGGCCACGAAGTTACACAAAAAGACTTGATTTTGCAGGTGCAAACAGGTATTTTGTATAAAGACCGGCCATGCGGCCGGGCGATAATCCGGCCACATTTGTGATAGAGTCTACGGAAGAAAGCTCAGGTGAAATTTTTTACGTTTCAATGCGGAAAATGGCAGGTGTTTCGTGTAGAATCACCCGCCATCACCGATAATCGGATCGAGGAATACAGCCGTTCTTTAAAGCTGCTGATAGATTCCGGATGCAGGCATCTCGCCCTTTCATTGTATTCATCCTCATATCCCTATTCCAAACTTCTGGGTTTCGTTGTCTCGACACTTCGATATGCCCAAAAGGCGGAATGTCGATTGGTAGTGGTGCAGCCAAACGAGGAATTCCGGAAAATAATCCGGGAAACGCACCTCGACAGGCTTATCACGGTACTCGATACGGAAGAACGACTTATCACCGAATGATGACTTGGAACGAAATGCTTACGCAATCGGCTTCGGCATACCTCAACGTGTTCTTCCCAGCACTTGTTGTAACTGGAATTGTAACAGCTCTTTTCTACTGCTTTCAGCAGAAAAGAACGCCCTCGGTGGCACATTTGGACGAAACCGATGTTCTCGACGCACTTCCTGATGCCCTTTTCATCCTTAGTGAAGCAGGCACAATTCTCTCATCGAATGCCGCCGTGCTGGACATGCTCGGCTATCAAAGAAGGGAATTGCAGGGAACGCCATCATCCTTGCTCTTCCCCTCACCATCTGTTCAAGAAATAATTTCCCGAACTCAATCAGACGATCATTCCGAAAGTTCTCAAGAGATGTCTACGGATGTTCTAACCGCACACGGAAAGCTGAAAAGAGTCTCAATAGCCATTTCGCGCCTCGGTGGCCATCCACCCCGGAGAGTTCTCCGAGCAACAGAGCTACACCAATCAGCTCATACAGACATATTGGATACCCACGAACTTGACTCGATAGCAGCCTTGGCGTCCGGGATTGGCCACGAACTCAGGAGTGCATTTTCTTCCGTGGCACGAATATGTTCGATCGCCGAAAAATCAGCGGAAAACCCGACAGAAATCCGCGAATTCCTGAATCAAATCACAAAAACCGCGAAATTCGGTTCGAAACTGGCATGCAGACTGCCGGCCTTCGGAAAAAATCTTAAGCCCGAACAAACCCTGTGTGATCTGAAACCCATCATTCGAACAATAGCCGGGAAAATGGCCTACGGAACCGACATCGCCTATGAGTACAAATTCGAAGATGGGCTATTCCCGGTCCTGGTAGACAGAAAAATGATCGAGCAGGTTTTAACAAACATAATACTCAATTCCACACAGGCTATGCCGCATGGTGGTTTGTTGAGCATACGTGCAACAATAGTGAACAGAGCTGCCGGAGAAAGGCAACCCCGGAGGATGGTTCGAATATCCATCACGGATACGGGGATCGGAATTGATCCCGAAAACATTCGAAAGATTTTTGATTCATTTTTCACCACAAAGCCGGGCGCCAACGGACTGGGCCTGGCTTCCTCATTGGCGATAATCAAACGTCACGGAGGCGATATCACTGTGCTGTCTACTCCCGGCAAAGGCGCGACATTCCACATATTTCTCCCTACCACTCACAACCGGGATTTTCCATCCGCTTACGAGCAATCCAAAAAATCCGAAGAAGCTCCGGGAAGATACCAGTGTCTCCTGGCCCAGGTTTCGCAACCAACTCATGGCAGTCTGCGTAAGCTGTTGTGCGAGATTGCCGTACCCCACCAATCGGGACGGGGGGATACGGTAAAATCGTGCAACAGTTCACATCCCCAACGGCGGGACCGTTAGTTGGTGTCCGTCCGAAAAGTCCTGTTTTCGCTCGGATTGATGAAGCAAACCGGCGATTTCAGCCTAAAACGGGCGCTTCGACAGGCTCAGCGTCCGTTTTAGGGACTTTTCGGACAAGCACTAGTTAGTCACTTGCCAAACCCGGGTCAATGCTGATCGTGTGACACGTTCTTCCCATGCCCACTCCTGGTTGCGCTATCAAGCACATCATTGTATGCTTTGGGTCGGTCACCGAACAACACGATAGCTACCGGACTACCACCTCGGCCGGTAAACGACAAATCCGCTGGATAATCAACGGCTCCGAACGGGATGAGAACTCAAATATTCAGCCAACCTTTCGCGGTAGATTTGAATCGAACCAGATGATTGCAGTAACCGGAATGCACCGAAGCGGAACGAGCTGTATCGCGGGGCTTCTTCTGCGTTGCGGGTTTTCTCTGGGAACGAAACACCCCGTAATCAATACCCCATGCCCGGAAAATTCCAAGGGACATGCTGAAAATGCGTACGCGGTAAAACTCAACGAGATGGTACTTACCGACGCTGGAGGGAGCTGGATGCAGCCGCCCGATCACGGGAGAATAAAGGATGCAGCCCATCGGTATGCTGATCAATTCCGCGTTTTTAGTGATACGTTCGACGGTGACATTTTCAAGGATCCGCGTACCTCATTGACCATATCCTCATGGACGGAACAGTGTCCGGAGCTTCGGGCGATAGTATATATTTTCAGAAATCCACTCGCCGTGGCGCGTTCTCTCAATCGTCGAAACGGCCTTCCATTGGCGCATGGTCTTGCTCTGTGGTATACATACAACAGTCGTTTTCTGGATGCCGAAATCGGTATTCCGCGATTCTACCTGAACTATGACGCCTTTTCGAATTCCGTGGATTCGATCTTGGGGGGACTTCTTCCGAAACTTGGAAAAGAGCTGTCGCCTGAAGACTTACAAATTAGAATCAGAAGCTTCTATTCCGAAAAACTGAACCATGATCCCGACAAACAGCGCACGCTTTACAACAAAATTCCGAAAGAAATAAGGGAGATTCACGAGGTTCTGCTAAGCCTGGTATAATGGACGGGCTCTACTTACGCGCATTTGGATCAAATTCACCACCCAGTCTGAGTGCATCCGCCCCGAACTTTTTGAGAATTCGATCCATTGCATTTTCCGAAGCCTTCCAGGCATTTTCTTTGTTTTCGTCCGCAAAGAGGTCGGTCTGGGCCGCACTTTCAAAGTTGGTCAATCCTACTCCGATAAGACGCAAGCGGCCCAGGCGTGAATCGAGTCCATTGAGGGTCCGCATAACCGTTTCGAATATTACCTTTGCCAAATCGGTGGGATAAGGCAAAACCGCGCGTCGACTTCTCCGCTGAAAATCGGGAGTTCGATAAGTCAGCACCACAGTGGCTCCTTTAAGCCCCTTGCCGCGGGCACGTCTCGCAACATCCTGAGAGAGTGAAAGGAGCGTTCTGCGCCAAACCGCACGGTCGGCGGTATCGGCAGAATAGGTATGCTCTCGAGATATCGACTTTACCTCTTCCTCGGACCCGCCCATTATGCGGGAATCGACTCCCCGGCTGAGATAATACAGACTTCTTCCGTTTTTTCCGAACATATTCTCAAGGTTCTCAATTGAGAGCCGCTGAAGGTCTTCTATGGTGGTGATACCGCGCAAGGCCAGAGTTTCTTGTGTTCTCGCCCCTACACCCCAGATTCGCCCGACCGCCATTTTTCCCAACCACACGACGATCTCTTCCTCAGATCTCGGGGTTACGGTAATTCCGTCGGGTTTGTCCAAATCCGAAGCGATCTTGGCGAGGAACATATTTGGCGCGACACCTATCGATGCGGTCAGACCGCGTTGCACTCGAATCGTATCCGAAACGGCTCTCGCGGTCGACTCCACATCCCCAAAGAGTTTCTGCGTTCCAGTCATGTCCATAAAAGCTTCATCGACGGAAATCTGCTCGACCACGGGCGAAAAAGAACTCAGGATGGCCATGATTTCGTGCGATTCACGAGAGTAGACATCCATTCTCGGACGCACGAAAACGCCCGAAGGGCATCGGGCATAGGCCTGGTTTATCGGCTGTGCCGAATGTATACCGTACCGTCGAGCTTCGTAGCTTGCCGCCGACACAACTCCCCGCCGACCCGGCATTGCTCCCACGATGACCGGCTTTCCTCGATATGCCGGGTTGTCACGCTGCTCAACAGATGCAAAAAACGCATCCATGTCAACGTGAAAGACGGTTCGACCGTTTGTGATTTCCTCTTTCATATTCAGGACACCAAGGAGTCGTCTACCACCACCATTCCTGTTGCCCGATACGCTTCGACCGTTCGCTTCGGGTATACTGGTAAAATAGGTCCGTGACCCGTCCCTTCCTCAAAAAATGCCATTTTTTCCACATCCGTCGCCCCGCGGGGCGGAAAGGTGCCGGATGAGTAGTTCTATACCGCCCCAGGGCCGGTGATCTCCGATCAACGGCTCAGAGGACCTTCTAAAACGAGCGATATTTTTTCCTTTTTTCCTGATGTCCGCAATGGTATACTCCCATTGATCGACACCGCCGAAAAGCCAAAGATTAGATTGTAACTATCAAACTAGCCACTATCCTGTGGACAATTGTGCGGCTATTTCGTGACGACTCCTAACTGGGCATCTCCTCTCATCGCCCCAGGCGCCGAAACAGGTTACCAATGCCAACTCCGGAGCAAAGATCTGTAATGAGCGATACTAAACAGGAAGCCGAACGCCTTCGCCGCGAATGTGACGAACTTCGGCACGAAGTACGAAAACTCGAAAGCATGAAGACGGAGTACGGGCAGACCCTGGAAAAGCTTCGGAGCAAAGAGGAGTTCAATTTCGCTCTATTTCAGTACAACCCGAGTACTCTGGTGGTGGTGGATCTGGCCGGCCGGGTGATCAAGTCAAATAAGGCCAAACTCGAGGCCGGTGATCGACTGCCGGAAATCGGGGGTATCATGTATCGTGACTACGCATCACGGCATAGTATCGACATGTATGCCGAACTGATTTCGTGCATCCGCACCGGCGAAACCCGTACCTACCCTCGTATGCCTTACGACTCAAAGACGCTTGCTGTTACAATCGCCCCATTTCCCCAGGGAGCGATTATCGCGACCCAGGACATAACGGCTCGAGTTCAGGCTGAGAACGATCGGAATAGGCTGATTGTGCAGCTACAGAAAGCACTCGAGGAAGTTGAGACGCTTCGAGGACTTCTGCCGATTTGTTCGGCCTGCAAGAAGATCCGCGACGATCAGGGGTACTGGAGCACGGTTGAAGAATACTTCTCAAAACGCGCACACCTCGATTTCAGTCATACGGTTTGTCCGGCATGCTTCAAAAAACTCTACCCGGATTTATGGGATATTGCCGAGAACAAACGGCATGCCGAATGTGAACATGACCGGAAAGCCATCGAGAATTTCTGGAAAACGCAACCGAGCAGCGTACCGAGTCCCGACGCAACAGATACCGGAACCGAGGAAAACCACGACTAATTAATGGGACACCCGATCGGCCCGATCTAATCAGTTTCTGTCCGAAAAACCCCGGAAACGGACACTGAGTCGAAGTGCCCGTTTCGGTCCGAAATCGCGGAGGCACTTCGACTCCACAGTAAACAGGAGTCTTCGGACGGACACCAATTTGTGTCGGCACATTATCTACATTTCGGTTTTCGCCAGGTTCTCAAAGACTTCCCGCAGGCTTTCGTACCGAAGTGTCGCCATGGAATCAAGCGGCGTCGGCATATCGTTCACAATGACGATATCACCTCCCCGTTGCGCGGTGTACACAGGCATTGAGGCGGCAGGCTGTACTGCCAGTGAGGAACCGAGTACAAGCATCACATCCGCCCGCTGCGACTCCGCAAAGGCATCCTCGAGTGCTTCGGTGGGAAGCATCTCTCCAAAAAACACTATCTCCGGCTTCACAATCCCGCCACAGCTAACACACTGGGGCACGGCATCGGAGAAAACACTTTTCATGACGATTTCGTACGTAACCGCGGCTCCACACGAGAGACACGCATGCCGATGAGGTGAACCATGCAGCTCGATAACCCGCTTGGACCCGGCCTTTCTGTGCAGCATATCGATATTCTGAGTTATCACGGATTTGACGACACCCTTTTTCTCGAGGTCCGCGAGCACCCCATGAACCAGACTTGGTTCCTTTTCATCGAGGTTGTATATAAAATTCTTCGCACGATGATAGTAATACCCCGGATTTTCTTTGAAATAGCTTAGCGCGAATATTTTGTCCGCATCGTATTCATTATATAACCCGTTTTTACCCCTGAAATCACGAATGCCGGAAAAGGTGGAGACTCCGGCGCCCGTGAAGGCAACACAGTACCGAGCTTTCCGCAAAAGGCCGATCAGCCGATCCATTTTTTTCTCCCGTTTTCTTCTTCCTTCGTCCCCCCGTGTGAAACGGCTCGCAATCAAAACTCCCGGCCGATTCACTCGAAAAAAAAATAGTCCCGGACCTGACATAGTATGCGATTAGCCCAAGTTTCGCAGTCGAGAACCGCCGGTCCATGAAGAGGGTGGCATTTTTTTCTCAAATCGAAGCCTGAATTTGTTATAATGAGTGGTATGGAATTTGTTGCTCGTCCTACCTTGGACCACTATTCAAGAAGAATGTGGTCGTCACGTTCACACTTCTGGAGGACCGGCTTGAGATTCAGGTTTCTTTCCACAATTTTGCTTGCGGCCACGGTTCTCGTATCCGCCGCTCAGAACCAGTCATCGAAACCCCCATACAGCGCCGGAGCGCTGGAGTACTTGCTCGAACGAGGGGAATTCGACCGATTCGACTGGTTTATTACACGATACATGAAGAGACATGCCGACGATCCGCTTCTGTATCACTTACTGTCTCGACGGTATTTCCTGGAAGCCACCGAGAAACCGTCCCACGAAATCGAAACTTGGCATGATCGCACAGGCGGTATTCCGCGGAAGTATCCCATACCACTCATTCCCAACAATCTTCGAAATTATACCTACAGCCGCATTCGATACAACGGCCCTCTTGTGCATGATGCATTCGAAGCTCTTCGTGCAGCTCGTCGGCTCGAACCTGGGCGGTACGATCTCTATCTGGAGTTGTGCCGAATGGCGGTTGAATCGGAAAGAATCGCAATTCTTGAAGCTGAAATCGATACGATCACCTCTCGGTTCGGTTGCACAAAAGAACTGGTTGATCTCGTAATGGGATACGTATCGGTAAAGGACGCCCGTTACTCTTCGCCCGAGCTGTCACGGTTACTGGAAAGACTTGCTTCGTACTGTCCGGAAGCTTCAGAACTCAACATTGAGGCCGGGCGACGTTTTCTCGCGCGCGGTGAAATCGACAGCGCTCTTAGTAGCTGCAGGCGGGCACATCGAGCCGTTCCCGAAGATCCCCGTCCACTTCGGATCGGCGCCGGTCTTTTCATGGTAAAAGCCGATTACAGGTCTGCCGCGAAGCTGTTCGTGAAAGCCGGTGAAATCGCGGATGGCCACATGGAATTCGCTCGAGCGGCGATCTGTGCATTTGCCGTCGATACCGTGATTGCCCGGGATCTGTGGCGCAAATCGATGGACGAGGGAGTGCCCGAGGTCCCGCTCTTTAAAGAGGTTCTTGAGGGAACGGCCGGAAACAGAGAGGATGATCGATGGTTTGAGGGTGATAACTTCTACCTCAACTTTCCATTGTCCTCAATCAGACTGGCAAACTCCGGTGATACACTGTCCTTTTACGGTGAACGTGCGGCACTGTTCTACGCCTGCGCACTTTACGACAGCGCCCAGTGGTGCAATCTGCGGCAATTACGCATGATGGAGCCGGACAGTGAGCAAGGGTATTCGGCCCTCTTCAATCTTGCCGCCGAACACTATGCAACCGGCAACCACCTGCTATCATATCAACGACTGCGGAATTTGTATAAAATGCCGCGGGCGCGACGAGATCCGGCTGTACACTATGCGTTAGCGGTAAACCACGAAACCTGTGGAAACCGCTCCGGTGCCCGTCGCCACTACCGCCTGGCCATGTATCACTCGCGTGGAAAGCAAACCAACGGCTACGACATCGCCCGCCTGGCCTGCGACCGTTTGGCGGAAATGGAAAACGGAGCGCTGCTACCGGTTGACTATAGGTGACGGTTCGGGGTTCCAATCTCAAATCAGGGCCTCACGGTGCGCAGTCAACAGCCATGCCGTCGGCATACAACATGCCCTTACTGCTCGGACGCATGAAAGGTGGATCGTGTATCAACAGCCCATTACGCACGAATTCGTCGACGACCTCTTTGTTCTCATCTCTCCTGAGTCGATATCCAGTGCGTCGATAGAGGTCCTCTTCATTGACTCCTTCAGCCGTGCGCAGCCCAAGAAAAATCATTTCGCGCGCCAGATCCCGGGCGTCGAGCCGTTCTGAAAATGCAAGCGGTAATTTGCCGCGACTCAGGGATTCCATATACCGCGATATTTCCGAAGTCTTTGCCCGGCGCACCGGGGGGATCCAGGAATGGGCGGAAGGGCCGATACCAAGGTAGGGCCGATGATGCCAGTATCCGCTGTTATGTCGTGACTCGAAGCCCGGTTGAGCGTAATTGGAAACCTCGTATCGAATAAACTCATACTCTTCGAGACGCAACTGAATACGATCCGCAATGTCTGACACGGATTCATCAGAAGGAAAAGGAAGCAGTCGCGCATGTCTGCCGAAAGTCGTGTTTTTGCTTATAGTCAATTCATAGGCGGAAACGTGTGTAATGGATCCCGATTCCACCATCTCGCGAACGGTCCGATCCGCACTCGAGGGGCTCTGACCGGGCAGACCGTACATTATGTCCCCGCCTACCGAATGAAACCGGGTGAGTATCGGGTTGGACAACACGCGCAGAGCGTCTTCCCGAGAATGCGACCGTCCAAGAATACGCAGCTCCGACGGATCAAGGGACTGAATGCCGATCGAAAGCCGGTTCACGCCGGATTCAAGCCAGGCAGATGCTTTGTCTTTGGTGAATGACTCGGGATTGCACTCAATGGACCATTCTTCCAGTCCCGACGTATCAAACCGCGCCCTGACTATCTCGGCAAGTCTCCCGTATTGTTCGGTCGAAAGAAGCGAGGGGGTGCCGCCGCCGAAATAAACCGTTCGCACCGGCGGTCGATCGTGCCCCAAGTCCTCCAGTTCAAGCGTACACTCGTTTTCCAAAAGTGAAATCCATCGATCGATCTCTCCGAAACGGTCAGCGCGGGAATAGAAATCGCAATAGCGACATTTTTTAATACAGAATGGTACATGTATGTACAAACCAAGTGGTTCCACTTGCATACCGGTGATGCTCTCCTGTGCCGGCAAAGCCGGAAGATCAAAGGTTGAAGCCGATTGAGACGGGAAACGATCGAATTGGAAATATAGATTGATTGATACGGCAGTGAGTGGTATGGCGTTCTCTTTTTTCGAAGCAACATTGCCGAAAGCACCGGCGACATGCATTTTAGGGGCGATTTCTTTCTGAAAAGATGTAACCAACAATGCTTCCCAGGTAACCAGCTTTGATGAAACTCGCACAAGGACCCCAAAGCCTCTGAAACGAATAAGTGGCTGAGAAGAATCACCGATGGACAGACGAATACTGGTAACCGGCATAACTTCCATACACGGATGGCCTATTTGGCAAAAACTGGTCGAAAAATTCGGTCCCGGTGCACTTCTTGGTATCCGCCCTCCAAAAATGTCGGTTCCCAATGGAGAAAATGTCCTGTCGGCATGCATTACGGATCAGACCGTGTTCGAAAGTATACGAAAGGGATTTCGCCCGACCGATGTAGTGCATTGCGCCGGCGTGTGTGATCTCGACGTCTGCGAAGAGCGCCCCCAATGGGCATATCGCCTGAATGTCGTAGGTACGAGAGTCCTTGCCCAGGTATTCGGCTCATCCTGCCACATGTACCAGATGAGTACCGACCTGGTATTCTCAGGCAATACTCCTCCCCCATCCGGATACTGTGAACACTGTCTCCCGGACCCGGTGAGCATAGCGGGAAAAACGTTTGCCGAAGCCGAACGAATAACCATGCATACTCCCCGATGGTGCGTGATGCGACTCGGATTGCCACTGGGTCCATCAGTTACCGGAAACAAGGGCGCAGTGGACTGGGTGGCACAACGCCTGCGAAAAGGGCTGCCGATATCTCTCTTCTATGACGAACGACGAAGCTGCATTTCGACCGAAGAACTAAGCAGATTCGTCGTTTGCGCCATCGAGCGAAAGCTTCAGGGACTATATCATCTGGGAGGCATCCACACCCTCAGCCTGTATGAAATGGGAAAACAAGTGCTCGCGGAAGGCGGATGGTCCGAAGACCTTCTGAACGGGCTGTACCGAGCCGAGGAAATAAACGGTCCTCCGCGAATCGGGAATGTCGAGCTAAACAGTAAACGGATTCGAGCGACGCTCGAATAACTCGACACGGGGCGGTGGTATGAATTTTGCCGTTAGCACTCGGCTGTATACTATAATTTATATTGTTGGGTTGCCGTTACACGGTTTGGTATCGAGTTTATAAGGCAAACCTTATATCTCGCCTTTTCCTTAATTAAAGATTAAGCGGTTTAATAATAAATGGCACTGTTGGTTGAATCATTTCGGTT
>CAYFVL010000202.1:0-11078 GCA_964346405.1 uncultured Fibrobacterota bacterium | reverse complement strand
AAAATGGACGAACGCGATAGTTTATTGTAACACTATTTTAACAACATACTACTAGCGAGGTTATCAGAGGCCACTCCGCGCGCGTTGCGTGCGGCTGAGGGCGGTATGGCACCCAGAAGGTCACGCGAGGCATCCCAGGCCTTCTGATTGGTCACGATTTTTCGGAATACATCAGCATCTTCGATTTGATCGAGATAACCTAAGGTTTTTCTGGCCACATCCGGGCCAAAGCGAGCAGAGGATGCAATGTCATGGAGCCTGGAAGTGAACTTCGCACCACCTGCAAGATCGTCGGCCTTGGTGAAAAGCCGGGCAAATTGCTGAACTTCTTTGTCACTTGAAAATACATCTAAAAGCTTCTCTATTTTTCCAGGATTGAGAAACAGATCATCGACAAACCGGGCATGCTGTTCCATGAACTGCTTTGCCGCGGCGGTCCCGCCTTCCCTCAAGGCTCGAGTAACGCCCGGAATAAGATCAAACACGAATTTTCTAAGAGGACCATCGGGCAAGAGCCTCAAAAGTACCCCAACTTTAGAGACGAATGCATCGACTCCATCCAGGACAACAGGCCCAGCTTCGAGAAGTAGTCCCGCAAATGAGGTACTCATGTTCGCCCAGTCTACGTCATGCCCTCTAACCAGCCTCGATGATTCCCGCACAAGTTCTCTGATATCACCCCATATCAGCACCCGTGCGGCAAAATCGCCCGCGAGGGAGCTTCGGCTGTCGTTCATTCCTCCGGTCAGGAATCCCAAGGATGCAGAGGCAGCCAACTGTTCGATTCTCGCTTGCAGTGTTGGTGGCAGAAGGCCCATCTCCGCTACCGCAAAATCTCCGGAACCGGAAGTAAAGGATATTGCCTGCTTGAAGACTTTGCCATATGAAGCACCGTTCCTCCTGTAAATGTCGGGCATATTCCCGACAGTTTCTACACACAGCTCAGCATACCCATACCCGGGCCGCTGAGGATCCGGGTTATCCAAAGTCACCTGGTTTTCCCCACCGGGCAAAACGACACGAATATGGCAAGAAGGATCTACCGGAACTGAAGAGAATTCCGGAGATTGGAAACGTAGGCAAACCCCGTCTCCACTACCAACACTCACTTCAGAATTTATTGGGCCATAAACCCGAACCTTGCTATAGGAGTAATAATCCAGCTCTTGAGCGGTCGTTACGTCACCATCAAAGTCCTCCACCATGACAGTTCCAGATCTGCCGTTGCCCGGCAGGGTAATCTCCCCTGGGCATTTTGGGTTTTCGGAATCGTCATCGGCAATGATGGGCCTTTGTATCTCTACGGATAGCCCGGGTTTTATAAAACGGACTTTTTTCGTCGCAACAGATTGCCCCAGCATCGCAGAAATCCGCCCGTGGCCCACAAGAGCGTTTTGCGCCGTCAAAGTGGCGGTTGCCGTGCCGGTTTCATCGGTGACGGCTGTAGTTACCAGCGTACCGCCGGCACTGAAGAAGTGTACCAGCGCACCTGCCGCAGGTTCTCCACCCTCCCGTATTGCTCTGGCTTCCACCTGAAGGCTATTATTCTTGTCGCTGATGTCAAGAGTGTTTTGTTCCGTGGAGATTTCGACATAAACGGATTTCACTTCCAGGGAGACCCTTGCCGCAGCGAACTCAACTAACGCGCCCACCTCCAGATCGCCGGGTGTTGTACCCGCACGGACAATCGCTCGTGCTTCTCCATCTACGGTCTCTAAGTCCTCATGAACGAACAGTGCCTCGCCGGCAAGGGACCAATGGACGCGTGTTCCGTCCTCCACAGCGTTGCCATACTCGTCAACAATGTCGGACGCAACCACCTCCACCTCGCTAACGCCGTCGGCGAATAGCTGCGGTCCCTGCGAGGTTATGTCTCCAATTTCATGGGGAAAGCCAGAAACAACAGATATTCTTCCACTACGTGCAAACAGATCAACACCGTCGAGTAGCTTTTCGTTTTCCCACAGTTCCTCTACTTCCGCATTGAAAACGTATCCAGCCCCAGACTTTTCTCCAACTGCCACAGGTATTTCGACACTTCCGTCTTTTGTACGTGTCATGTAGGGGTTGCTGAAAGGAAAATCAACCAGAGAATTGAAGTTTGTCACATTCCACTGTATTTTTGAGTCGTCTGAGGGAGGAATGAAGGACTCATTCGACAATCGACCGAGGAATGAATTCACCACGAACTGACGCTGCTTGACAGAGACTTCTATATCGTCCCATGGATTCACTGTAAAGAGGTAGGATTCATGAGCCTGACGGTTTGAGAGGAACTCATCCTGATTGGCGGCGGACGGCAAAAAAACAAACTGAAGAATTCCCGAATTCCCTTTGTCGAGTTCAATATAGGCTTTCGGTGAAGGAGTCAGAAAAGTGTTCACATATTCTCGCCAACTGTATGAATATGTAGTTATCTGCCCGGTTTGTCCTTCCTGCAAAAACGCCTCTCCACCCACAATTTCATTTTGCGAGGCATCGTAAAGAGTGATATTCCTGTCTACAAGTACTATCACTCGTGCCCATTCCAGTACTTCGTCCGGTAAATCCGGCGCCGAAAACAGTTCGAACTCATACAAGGAAGTTACATCGCCGGTGTTAACTACCGCTCCTACATCGATTGGACCAAACTCAAAACCTGAAATATGCTTAAAAAAGACTCTCAGTGGTGCACCGCCAGGCATTTTTTCTTTTATCATTATACCTGCGCCCTCGAAGCCGGTAACCCCCGTAGCTTCTATAGTATAGGACCCACCACCTTCCACAAGAACGATCTTGTCGGCATTATCGCCAAAAACAGAAACATTCAGACTGCTCTCGTCGGCTTTGTACTCTTGATTGTATGATATTCTCCTATGCTGCCCTACCAGCAGGTAGTGACCGAATTCGGGTTTATCATACGATACCCTACCCTCCTCAATGACTTTGAGGTCAATCAATCCTCTTACATCACTGATTGCAATACATTCAGCCGGGTTATGAACAAAACTTGCCGTGTTCTTTGCATCTCCTGTCGCCCCCGTCAGAAGCCCTACCGCCCTTGCTGAAATTGTAAAGGGCATGTCTTCAGTTTCCAGAGGCAAATGCCTGCCGGCTTTGATCCAAAGCCCGCCTTCGTCGGAGAGCATATTTTGGTAAACTTCCGTAGCACTTCTAAGAACCAGGCTATTACCAACGGTTCCATCCAATAATGAGCTGAAGGCATCAGCGTCCTTCTCCCAGGAGTATGCTTCGATTCCTGTGGGTGTATTCACCTCAACCCCGACTCCGCCAACCGGATCCCCGGATACTCCGGTTTCATCGACGCGAAGCATGACCCTCACATAACCGTCAACAAACACCGCCTTAATGTTCTGGTCTCCGCTTGAAATCGGACCACTGTTAACCAATGAAAGCAACGACCGGAGCTTACCACTGCCATTCCCGGTCCGAATAATCTCAGCAATGTGCGCGAGCGCGTCATAGCCTGTGACCTTACCCAATTCGTCCCAGTTTGACACCAGCGCCTGGGCCAGATACAAATACCCGCCCGTAACATTGTTCTCAAGGTCTTCCGGCGTGGAGTAGTCTTCGAGGAGGGGGGCGGTGAGGAGGAGGATTGCGCCGGAAAGGAGGCGGACGTTTTTTTCTTCCCACGGCTGCGGATCGGCTTTTGCTCCGCCGACGATCGGATCTTCTACACCGGTGTCAAAGGCGTAATGGTCGAGCAGGGCGCCGACCAGGCTTCGGAACGGGAGGTTTTGGGTTGTGTAAAGGAGGAGTTCACGTTTTTCGTTGACCCCGTTCGAGCGGACGGTGACGGTTACGTTGTTGGGGGCGACTTCATCTACGTCGACCACGGCAAAATGATGATATACGACTCCGCCGCCGTGGGCCGGTTCTTCTATCATGAGCCCGCCGACCGCGTTTGTTCTATTGCGCATCAGCTCGACAGCGTGCTCAACCGAAGAGGCTACCGGCACATCGGCCGGTGGATTTTCCAGAGAAATCGCGGGTTGATCTCCGATAATGAGTTGCGAGTTGTTTGCTTGTACGTCGGCTACGCGAATGTAGCGCAACGCCTGCGTTTTTGTTATTCTGAAAAATGCGCCCTGAAGAGCTTCGCGGTGGAGCGCCGGGCTGGTGGTTACCGACAGAGGGGCGCCGTTGTCGGCAAACACACCCCAGGCCGAGCGCATCAGGGCGCCGTCGGGCATGCGAGTTTCAAAATCGCAATAGAATGCCGAGGCAAGCACATAATAGCGAGCCCCTTGCGCGGGTCGTACATCCGGGGTCTCATCGGCTTCGTTGTCGTCGCTTTCATCCGGTTGGGGCAGGGTTACGGCAATCTTCCCGATGTTGTCGTCGAGCTTTTTGACGTTTTCGTAGTCAATCTCGACTCCGATCACGTCTTCATGCCGCTCATCAGGAGTGTTGTCGCGCTGTTTTTTCGCGAGAATCGGCTCCAGGGCAACGGCCAGACTTCGGGTAAGCGCTATTTTGAACTTGAGTTTATCGGTATGGTCGGTATACCCGGTGAGATCGATCGTCACGTCAATCCGGGCGTCATCCTCGCTCAGCGTAGCATCGCGAATGACGGGAGTGGGGGGCGGCGAAGATACGTCGGCCAGGGCTGTCGGTGCGCAGGCAGCATTGTTGGCCTGCACCGTTGTTCCCAATCCCCAAGTCAGTATGCATGCCCAGCCAACCAGCAGGGCAAGGCCAATTGTTCTTCCAATCCTCTGAGTCATTAGTGCTTCTCCTGTAGTGCCGATACGTGCGCACTGCGCGCAACGATTATGAGTACCATGGTGAAATGATGCCACAATAAGTAAAACAGTCTGTGCTGCGGTAATCGGCGTAAACGCCGGATACGGCGGCTATTGCCGCCACGGCAACCGCGCACAAGAAACTCGTGCGGCACAGTCGCCGTTGTTCGGATTTGATGTCGGCTTTCATTAAAATCACTCTCAATCCAATTCTCGCCCTCACGGCGCCTTTCGGACACACCGGAATCCAGCCTGGCCGTTAATATCGAAACGTTGAGTGGGCGCGGACTGGCCGCGTCTCGCGGGTCGTAAATGGTCAATAGGGCGTCTGATGGCGCCGCCTTTAGTTACCTTGTTGCTTCCTTCCGGCGGGCCGGTCGGATCGGTTTCTTCGTCTCCCGACGGATCATAGCTGCGGTACCAGTCGTTCGTCCATTCGCTCAGGCCGCCGCAAATGTCGAATAATTCGAAATCATTCGGCAGGAGACTCCCCACCGGGTGGAGGGTGTTGTCGGAGTTCTCGCGGTACCACGCATAGAGGCCCGCCGTATCCACATCCCTTGAATCCCCCCAGTAGTAATCGGTGCGCGTGCCCGCCTTGGCCGCGTATTCCCACTCGGCTTCGGTGGGAAGACGATACCCGTTTTTCTCATAGTGGGTGACTACATTGCTCAGTGTGCACCCTTCGGCCGGCGGGCCGCTTATCGAAGACCAGGAATACACCGTGTCCAGATTATCTCGTTTGGAGCGTTCATTGCAGTAATAGACAGCATCATACCAGTTGAGATGCCAGGCGGCAAGATTCTCCCCCACTCCGTTGGGCTCGGCGCCGGAGTAGTCGGTCCAGGGACTCTTTCCGGTCAACTCGGCGTATGATTTCTGGGTCACTTCCGTGCTGTCCATGTAGAAGGGCGACATGTTTACTCTGTGTACCGGTCGTTCATTTGCCTGACCGTCACGGGAACCCATAAAGAACTGATCTCCCGCAACCGCTTTCATACCCTCGGGCGCCGAGGGCAGATCGGGGGTATATGCCATTGTTACCTCGACAGTTGTGTCATAGCTGGATATCGGCACTTTCACTGTTTCAAGTGCGAACTTCTCGAACACAAGCGTATCGACAAATTCAGCATTCTTTTTGCCGACGGAGGCTGTTTTGGCAACATGGGCTTCGCGGAAACTCGTACGTACGGTCCTGCTCCTTTTGATATCAGTGAAGTTCAGGACAAAACTCTTACAAAATCCATCTGTCTCTATGCAGAAAAGGTAGATGCCCGAGCTAAATGTTCCACTCCTGAATGGAATGTAGCATCCATGCTCCATCAGTCTTTCAGATACCTTTACGAGTTTTCTGCCAACCATATCGAACATCGAGAATTGGAATTTTTGACCTTTTATCCCTCCCTGGATTCCAACCCCGTAGCGGGATATTGTCATTTCCAGCGAAGAACTTTTCGTATTCTTCACATTAGACCTTTGGGAATTAGCATCCGCAAACACGATGTGACCAAGAAACGAACTCCTGGCATAGACGTCCGCAGCTTTCAATGTCGCCCGCACATCCTTAATACCGACATCATTAGTGTTGTACACCCAGCAATCAAGGTTCTCAAATTGCGCGGCCGCCGTTTGTGCAAGAAGGCACACGGTAAAGAGGACTAACGCCGTAGGCGATAGCCAACAATTTGGTCGACACATTTCCGCTCCTCCATAACTGATGTCGGCTTTCATTAAAATCACTCTCAATCCAATTCTCGCCTTCACGGCGCCTTTCGGACACACCGGAATCCAGCCTGGCCGTTGATATCGAGCCTTTGATGTGGCCAGGCGCCACCTCGGAAAGCTGGACGCATGTGGGAGGCGCTCTGACGAATGCCGCCGTCCTTTATCACTTTTTCGCTTCCTTCCGCCGGGCCGGTCGGATTCGTTTCTTCGTCTCCCGACGGATCATAGCTGCGGTACCAGTCGTTCGTCCATTCGCTCAGGCCGCCGCAAATGTCGAATAATTCGAAATCATTCGGCAGGAGACTCCCCACCGGGTGGAGGGTGTTGTCGGAGTTCTCGCGGTACCACGCATAGAGGCCCGCCGTATCCACATCCCTTGAATCCCCCCAGTAGTAATCGGTGCGCGTGCCCGCCTTGGCCGCGTATTCCCACTCGGCTTCGGTGGGAAGACGATACCCGTTTTTCTCATAGTGGGTGACTACATTGCTCAGTGTGCACCCTTCGGCCGGCGGGCCGCTTATCGAAGACCAGGAATACACCGTGTCCAGATTATCTCGTTTGGAGCGTTCATTGCAGTAATAGACAGCATCATACCAGTTGAGATGCCAGGCGGCAAGATTCTCCCCCACTCCGTTGGGCTCGGCGCCGGAGTAGTCGGTCCAGGGACTCTTTCCGGTCAACTCGGCGTATGATTTCTGGGTCACTTCCGTGCTGTCCATGTAGATGGGCGACACGTTTACTCTGTGTACCGGTCGTTCATTTGCCTGACCGTCCAACGATCCCATCCAGAAAGTGTTTCCCGCAACCGCTTTCATCCCGGCCGGCGCCGCGGGAATGTCGGGATTGTAGAGCATGATGACTTCCAAAGTCGTGTCATACCGATCGAGCGGAATGACCAACGTCTCACAGGCGAATTTACGGAGAATAAGCGTGTCGACCGTCGCGGTGGTCGCCGCACCCAGGGCCGTCGACCTGACCTTCTCACCCGCTTGACCATACGATCTGTAAGTCATTCCGCCATGTTTAGTGAACTCGGACGCCGTAATGAGAAACCGTATCCGCACGTCGGCGGTTTCCACCGACACGACATACACTCCACATGCGGAAAGCCTTCGAGATCCAAACCGGAACGCACACCGTCGGTCGCTCGTTGGCCGGCGACCGCTGAAAACCGTTCTGCCCGACGGAGTGAACACCGACAAATACACGGGTCCTTCTCTCTGGAGACGGACCACCGCGCCCTCGGCGGTAATGGTCGCGGTCAGAACCGCCTGCCCCCTGCGCGGGGTGACCTGCCGTGCACCGGACGCATTGCTGAACGAAATGTATCCATTATAACGGCTCGATGTCTGGACCTTCGCACTTTTGAGTGTCGCTGAAACGTTCTGGATGCCGAACTCATGCCGATTGAACACCCAGCAGGTCAAGTCGCGATAATCGGCGAAAGTGTTACATACCAGGATCGCCGACACGTTAAGGAATGCAACGGCAGCTCCGGGGAACCCAGGCCTGAGCCTTCCGGAAAAGTTCTTTCGGTACACATCGTCCCTCCGTTCCCTATCTGGCGTCGCTTGTATTCTTTTCTTCATTCTCTTTCTCCCATATCTCGAGCCGGTTATCCCGGGGAGTGATGTCGACAATCCTGTTGCGGTGCTCAACCACGGCGGAAAGCCGTTCAATGCCTGCCACCGCTATTTCCTCCGTTGTGACATCCGCGTAGGCCCCGCTGAAGATCTTCCGCTCCACGGTTGTGCGGGTACACAGGACCGTGTCACCATCGGCCCGCACGCCGAACACCGCGACCTCCAGCGACGCCGGCAGATTGGAGGCGCCGGTGTTTCCTATTCGCAGCGTCGCCGTCAGCGTATCCGAACCGGTGGTATCGATCCTCGGGTAGGAGATATTCACGTCGTAACAGAGCCATCTCCCCCTCTCCGCCCAGGCAAGTACGCCGACCGTGGATTCATCCTGCCTGCCACGCCACCGTTCGAACGGGTACGCATAGAGCAAACCGCCGTCGCGACCGCTTCGTACGGTGACGCAACTATCTTCACGTCCGACCACGTCAAAGTCGCCGTCACGGTTCATGTCGAACGAAAAGCTAACCGTATCGCGCGGCGCGGCAGCCCACTCCGGCACGTTCCACAGCGTGTGTCCCCGCGCGTCGAGCACCAGATTGCCCGCGACGATCTCCGGTATCCCGTCGCCGGTCATGTCGTCGACCAGGAGATCCTCGACGTCTTCGCCGTTCAGCGCAATCGGACCAAACCGACGGAAACCGTCGGCCGCGCCGACCGCGTACAGTTCGGCTGCATACGCATAGACAAAATACACGGAGTCGCTCTCGGTTATCGCGGTATCGCCGTCGGTATCCCTAAGACGACACAGCACTCCCTCGGCCCCGCGCGGCGCAATGCCGGCCAGGAGCGTATCCTCATGCCAGAGCCGGTCGACCACGAACGGCGGGGGCGTGTATCCCTCACAGCTTGTCGGTCCCCGGACCACATTGTTGAACTCGTTTATCTCATCGACCCAGCGCTCGGCATCGATAAATGCAAACAGCACTCTCCCGGGAAAAGTCAGGTCCCGATCGATCGGTATCTGATACACGATCGATTCCCAGGGGAAGATCTGCTTCGTAAAACCGCGACCGATAAACCGGTCGATCCCCGAACTGTACTGATAATCATTGTCCGTATCCTCAAACAACACAATCGCGAAGCTGTCTTCCACGTGGACCGCGCTGCGGTTGCTCATGACCACCTCCACCCAACCCTCGCTCTTGAGCGATTTTGCATCGACATACACCGAGTCGGCTTTAAGGTAGTGGGGCATCAGTTCCGCAAGTCGCGCCTGCTTGTTAAGCGTATACACGGTCTTGCCGCCTCGATCGTCTATCGAAACCAGCGCGGTATCCCCCTCGACCGTCAGCACCCGAACGGTGTCGTCGCTCGTGGTTGCACCGGACGCATTGACGTTCATATGCCAGCTTGCGCTTCGCATACCGTGCTGAATAGCGTAGGCAACATCGAGATCGCGCAGGTAATACGACTCACTTTCGGCGCTGCGCTCATCACCCATACCCCGCACGCGCAGGTTACGGGCATAGAGCCCGGCCGGATTGAAATCGCGAGGTTCAATAAAGATCGCCAAACCGTGTACGGCTCCGGAGTAGCCGAAACAGCCCATGCCGCCGACATGTATCGCACCCGCCTCGAAATCCTTTTCGAGCAGCACGCGTTCGTACGGCGCCACGTTCACTTCAACCATTTCATCCCGGCGTTTCCATCCCTCATCCTGCAGTCGGCCCAGGGCTCGTTCGTACGCGGGGTCGATCGCCAGCGCGAGGCGCACCGGATGCGAAACCGACAGCCGTATAGTGTCGCACTCCCACACCTTGAACGGTTCTACTACCACGGTACGCCCGTGCAGAATAACCGGCGCGGAGCGAACCACCACGTTCTGGTCAGGCCACAGGGTATCCCCTACACCGAAATCCCGCGCAAGGGGCCGGTCGGCATCGATGACGGTTTGCAGCCGCGAGGTGTCGATCAGCACCGCATAGTTGTACGAGTTTTTCCATTCTCCGCCGCTTCGCGCCCCGTCCAGAACCACAGAACCGGCCGGGACACTCTTCTTGTACACCCGGTAGGCTCCCGGTGCGTCCGTTTTAACCCGCAGGTTCAGTTCTCTGAACAGCGTATCGTTCATGAACGCGGGCGGCAGACTCTGAGCCGTATCCAGGAGAATAAACAGGCGGGCGGCATGATTCAATTCGATCTCCATGGATTCGTGAAGGTCCGAAGCGTAGTCCGCCTGTGTGGTTCGCACCAGCAGCATTCCACGAAGCAGTTCCGGCGCGGATTCGACAATCCATTCCTCGTCGCGGTACAGCACCACACCGGTGTCAAAGGGGACGATATCGGTGGAAGGCTCGACCCGGCGAATGAACTCGGCTGCCGTATCCGTGGCAAGCGCCAGAAGCCAGCCGTTGTCAGGCATACTCCCGCCGGCGCCGGGCCCGGAGAACGTGTGTGATCCCCGCGGCAGCTTTGACTCGTATATATCGTACGCCCCGCGCGAGGACTGCGCCCGCAACCCGGTCGGACTCCATTCACCCTCCGGGGGTATCGTCCCCGAGACCGCGTCGACAAGGAGCCGAGCGCGCACGTCCCGCCCGACCGTGAGGGCTGCAAAATTTGCATTTTCGCTTGACCGATACCCGTCGGCCGGCCCGAAACAGAGCGCTCCGGAAAGCGATGCGGGAACCGATTCCAGCGTGAAGGGGCGATCCGGATACACCAGGTCTCCCTCTTGCAACGATCGGGTAATGAGGTACGAACGCGGGGCCTCGGCGTCAAACCTGATCACCGGTTCCGGGTATTCGACAAACAGGAGATAATTGTGCGCGTTCGTTCCGGGCGCTGGAAGGGCTACGGTGTCGCGCTCAAGAAACGTTCTTGACCGCAGCGACATCGAAACGGTTTCCTCGAACCCATCCCGTTTTCGCTGCAACGCCACCGACAGTCCGCCGACGCGCCAGCCGTCGAAAGCCTCGGGAACAGCGGCGCCTGCATCCAGCGCGGCAAAGAGCGTAATTCCGCT
>CAYFVL010000201.1:0-11132 GCA_964346405.1 uncultured Fibrobacterota bacterium | reverse complement strand
AACGAAAATCGCCTCGCCTAAATTCACGCCAATTGTCGGACACCACACTAGCCCAGGTTTCGCGGTCGAGAACACTCTGCGGCTCTCGTCCCTGCTATTGAAGAGTCGCCTTTTTCCCAACCCGAACAGTCAGTGGATTATCGCCTTCGGTGTCGATGATCACTTTGGCATCCTGTTGAGTAAACTCAAAGGAGTACCACGTTCCATGTAACAGCAGCTTGAATGACAAACGTTTCCAGTGAGCCGGCAGTGACGGGTTTATGTCGATTTTGCCGCCCTCGAAGTAGGTCACCCCTCCGAACACCCGGCTTATAATATTGATGCTTCCTCCCATGACGGCGCCGTGAATACCTTCAGTGGTTGTACCGCCCTGGGTGTCGTAGATATCACTTTCAAGTGATTCAAGAAACCAGCGCCAGGTTTCTTCGGGCGTGTTCATGTCTCGCGAAATGGTCGCGTGAGCTACTTTACTGAGAGTAGAACCGTGGCTCGTGCGTTGTATGTAGAATTCGTAGTTCTTGCGCAAGAAATCCACTTTATTGCTTCGGATCGGGTATTTCAGTTGTTTGAGAATTCGGATTACCTCGTCCAGATCAAGAACGTAAAACGGCATAAGCGCGTCTGCCTGCTTTGAGACCTTGTACAGGTCGGGGGAGTCGCCCTCGGACTTCAGTATTCGATCCATACGGTGAATGTTTCCGTACTTTTCCCGGTAGGCGTCCCAATCCAGCTCTTTGAGATCCATATATCCCTCGAATTGACATATAAGACCATCTTTGGTAATCGGAACGCTCATGTTGCGCGTTATTTCACGCCAGCGATCCGTCTCTCCATTATTGAATCGAATTTTGTCCCGCAAGTCCTGCTTGACTTCGCGAGGAAGCGTATCGTACATCTCCATCGCTTTCTCGAGTACCCACACGACCATTATGTTAGTATAAGCGTTGTCACGAAATCCTCCCTTTTCCAAAGGAGCGTCCTGATATTTTTCATGGAATTCATCGGGCCCCATAACGCCTTCGATATGATATCGTCCATCGCTCTTGTCGAATGTCGTTATGCTTGCCCAGAATCGCGCGATTTCAATCAGCATCTCCGCGCCGTATCGATGGAGAAAACGCTCGTCGCCGGTATACGAATAGTATTCCCAGACATTGTAGAAAATGGCGATGGACACATGTCGCTGGCGAGAACTCAGATCCGGGTCCCATTCACCGGATACCGGATTGTAATGAATGATTTGCGTCTCTTCCTGTCCGTCGTTGGAAGACTGCCAGGGAAACATTGCACCCTCATATCCGTATTCTCGAGCGTAATTTCGTGCAGCATCCAGGCGGCGGAATCGGTACATCAGGGCGGCTCGGGCCACATCGGGGAATCGCTGATAGAAAACGGGCATGACATAGATGCTGTCCCAGAAAATATGCCCTCGATATGCTTCTCCATGGAGTCCGCGCGCCGGCATACCGGCATCGATATGAATGCTGTGTTTCGGGGATGCGGTCATGAGCAGGTGGTATAAATGGAGTCTTACGACCTTTTGCGCAAATGGATCACCGTCGATCCGAATGTCCGTCTTGTTCCATATGGCTCGCCATTCATCTCTATGTATTCGGAACATACGCTCATAGGTCGGGGCATGAGAGAGGAGCGTCCGAGCGGCGTCTATTGCACTGGCAACATTTTCATCGCGTGAGGTACTGATACTTACCAGTTTTTCAAGAGTGTAACTGATTCCCGGTTTGGCATCGAAAGTCAGGGTTTCCGATACCAAACCAGGCTCCGACGCCACTTTCCGATCAACCGCAACATGCTTGTCTCCGGTTCGAAGGCGGTGTTTGGCACACATTGCAATTTGCACATGGGACTGGTTCGTTTCAACATGAAGAAATATTCCGTCGTCAATGCCCCCCTGGTCGATCGGTTCCAGATGGTGGCTGTTTAGATTACGATAGCGTGGTACCCCGTCGTTGATGATTGTGCCGTCCAGAGAAGAACGAACCGAAATCTTACCGTCGTAGTTGAGAGGGCTGATTGTAAGGCGAATGCCGGCATGATGAGCGTTGTGCATGCCGGCCATTCGTTCGGTTTCCAATCGGGTCCGGCGTCCTTTACGGTCCTCGATGGTAATCGAGCGGGACATGACCGCATTATGGAAGTCCAGATTGTGCTCGTAATCTATTACTTTCTGGCGAAGTGGACTGGTGAACTTGCCGTTTCCAATTTTTATTTCGGTAAGAAGCCAGTTTGGACAATTAACGAAATCATCATTGTAGATGTCTCGGCCGTGCACGGTACTGGGCAGCTTATTGTAAATACCGGCCATGTACGTGCCAGGGTAATGGGTATCGGATGAACGCTCAAAAAGGATGCATCCACGAGTACCGAAATATCCGTTTCCAACGGCAGTCAGAGTCTCACGAAGTTTCTCTTCTTCGGGAAGAAATTCGTGATACGTGAGATTCCAGTTGGCGTCTCGTCGCTTCCTGCGTTGCTTTGCCATTTACTCTCCTTATTATAACTACCTCATTGGAACTAACTCTGATGCGGTTGCCGATCGGCGCCGAATGCGCTGTTCCGCACGATCGCCAATAGTTTATGTACTCAGGTACGAGAAAAACGATCGAGTGCAACGACCAGGGCATCCGGATCTTCGACAAAAACCGAACCGGCGCAAATTGACTGTACCTGTTCGCGGAGATCCCTCTTGCGGGTTACGAAAATTGCCGCGGTGTTATCCGTCATTTCCATCGAAGCCCGCACCATGGGTACGTCGGAGGGCGTATCCCCACAGATGAGGTTCGGCCCACGGGTCATGTCCAGTGACAGCTCTCGCTCAAGGAATCGCACTCCGTCGCCCTTATCGAAATCACGCAGCGATCCCGAATCGGATTCGCTTCTCACGGTGAGCATTATCTCGATATCGAGACCGGTATCCTCGATACGAAAGAATTCACCATTGGGATCAATGCGCCGCACAGTGTCGCGTATGATCTGAAGGAATCCGTCTGATTTGTGTGCCGGGATGGATTTGTTTATGTCCTGGCGAGATACCGTAGTCTGGCCGAATTTCTTCTGAAGCCCTGAGCCAATAAGTGTAAAAGTTCGGTGGTCGGGACGCTCGAGAATGTGCTCGAGAACGGTGTTGAGTTCCTCGAGTTTCTCTTCTTGTGCCCGGGCTATGGGGAAAGCACCCCGGGTGCCGACCGTATTCAGGTATTCCCGTCCCTTGGAGCCGGCAAGAACCGCCGCACCTTCAGGCATTACATTGATATCGACCAATCCCGGACTCTGAAGAGGCGCCGAGGTGAGAATCACCGCGCGAGGGCTCTGCATCCGGGCAAAGCGGGTCAGGAAAACCGCATTGTATACAGACTGTACGGACGTAAGATATCGGCCACAGTAATTATTTACCGTGCCGTCGCGATCCGACACGAACGAATGCACGCCGTGTTCGGTCAGGTACTCGATGCAACGATTTACCTGCTCGCTGAAGCCGGCGTGGATCTCCGTCAGATACTCCAGAAGCGCATTTTCGCCTTTTGTTAGATAGAGTATGTCTTTTTGGAGTTCCGTTATTTCGTATGTCAAGTCGAGGGACATTTTTGTGTCTGAATCGACGGCGAGGAGTGCATTCCCCTCTTCGGTGGTCGGTATGGACTCGAGGGCCTCGAGAACCTCAATCAGTGCGTGGGCATGATGCGCAGACGGTTTCCTTTCGAGTTGGTCGGTGACGGACAATCGTCGGGGAGCCACTGTTGAGAACATAGCGCTGTAGAAGTCTTGTATGTCGGCGATCATAGTTCCTTTTCCTCGTTTTCCGGCCCGGCTTCGGTTCAGTCAGTGAAACGACAATGTTTACTAAGGGTAATACCGACCGCATTTTAAATATAACTCCAAAATTCAGCGGTATACAAGCGACTCGGGGTTATGAAAGTTTATGAGTCACCAGTTCTCCGAATCGGCGCGGCTTTTAATCAGGGCTCGGCAGGGATGATCCACTCGCATATCGTTCGGCGACGCGCCACTTTCGTAGTCGGGAAATCGCTGAAGACAGTTTCCCCCAGCCGGTACCGTTTTTTGAATTCAACCAACTCGTGGACAAGCAAAAATCACGCCATATTTTTGCCTTAGTAGCGGTAAATATCAATGTACAGTGTGGGATTTTTGGCGAATTGTTGTAAAATGGACTGTGGGGCTGCCACGTCATACCGATGAGATTGCGGCGGAAAGATCATTCGTTTCCCGTTGCAGCCTCTCTCGAACTAAAATGAATTTGAAAACAATCGGACCGGTACCGCAAAAATCTACCGTGAATCGGATAGTTGCATGGATGATTATAATAACCTGGAATCCAATAATTTCATCGGCAGGGAATTTGGTTCCGTTACGATTGTGCGAGAACTGGGACGCGGCGCAATGGGAGCGGTATTTGTTGCCGTACAGCGAACTCTGAAGCGCAAGGTTGCGGTCAAAATCTTGCCTAAGGGAACGGGAGTTCAGAAAATATCCGGTGAGCAGTTTCGCCATGAAGCGGAGTCGATTGCAGTCCTTTCTCATCCCAACATTCTGCCGATTTTCGAGATGGGGGAGGAATCTGATTGCTGGTATCAGATTATACAGTTGGTGGAGGGGAACGATCTTGAAACAATCCTGAATAATCGGGCTCGTAATCCAGTACCAAGCCAGAGAACAATGCCTCCCTCGGAGTGTATCGATATCACAATCCAGGTGTTGGACGGGCTTGAGCATGCTCATCGCGAAAACGTTGTGCATCAGGATATCAAACCCTCGAATATCTTGATTGAAGCTTCGTCAAAGCGGGCGCTGATTGCCGATTTCGGGATTGCAAAAAGTATCGAAGGGGAGATTACCGAGGATGGTATCGTTTTCGGCAGTCCGCTGTACATGGCGCCCGAACGCATGTCCGGCAAAGACTCGGATCACAGGGTCGATATTTACGCAGTCGGCATCATGTTATACAAAATGCTCGCGGGACGATTGCCGCTTACCGAGAAAAATATGATGAAATTGCTTTTTAAAAAAGAAAAGGGATATGGCGCCATTTTCTCGTGCCTTCCTTCGGCGGCATCGAGTCTGATCGATCGCACTCTCGAACGAATACTGCTTCGGGCAATTGCCACCAATCCCGACGAACGCTATCAGTTCAGCAGGGCATTTAAGCAGGATCTGCAGAAATACCGTCGACGGTTCCAGTAGTATATTCTTTTCTGACAGCGTACGTTTCGCAGTCGAGGGCAAGCATTGTGCCCACACTATCCAGGAGCTGCGAATCCTTGAGAATGCGACCATTTCGTGTCCGCGCATGAAAATTTGCATATATTTCCCGTTTCCGGCATTCCGGGGCTGTCGGTGGGGTGAACAGGAGGACAAAGATGAAAGCCGTGGTACTTGTATTGGCACTAATGATACCGGCGACATACGGAGCCGCCGACTCAACCGATGATTGGGCTGTGTACCTCTGTACCGACAGCTCTTATTCCGGCGAGAAAGCCGTGAAGCTCGTTTACGGATATATCGGCGGGAAAAAAACTCCCTGCATGCCGGAACATGAACTGTTGACCCTCTACGGTGTCGAGCAGGCGGGGGAGGATTCCGCTGCACAACTGGACTCATTGAGGATCTTGCAGGCAGAGTCGGGGACACCGTGGGATCGACTTTATGCTCGGATTGAGTCGGGGGAAAAGGACTTGCGGGATCTGGACCTTCGAGAGGCCGATTTGAGCAATCTGGATTTATCAAAGGCCGATCTGCGCAACACAAATCTCTCCAGTACCGACCTCCGCGAAGCAAACCTTGAAGGCGCGAACCTTCGGGGCGCAGACCTTCGGGGAGCCTATTTTAAAGGAGCATCTCTTAAAGGAGCGGATCTCCGGAATGCCCGACTGGAGGGAGCCTATCTGCACGAAACCGACCTTACGAACACGCTGGGCCTGAGCACGAGAGCGCTCGCCGAGGTGAAAACCCTCTATAAGTCGGAGATGGATTCTACCCTCAAAGCAAACCTCGAGGAAACGCGTCCGGGAAAATTCATAGACCCCGGATGGCAGTGGGATACCAACAATTGGTCCTCGATCGACTCTTCCAATGAAGGCGAAAGTGATATTGAAAGAGTCCGAAAGGAGGTCGAAAAGGCGGGTTCTCAAGAGTAGCTGCAATGTTGCGAACTGTAGTTACGGCGATCGCCGGGGGGTATCCGAAGCAGTTGGCACAGCGATTGCCTTGTTACCAGAGTTTATATGCCGCCTAGGGCCTTCTTACTATCGAAAGAGTCCAATCATGTCCGACAGCAGAGCATCGGCAGCGAGCAACTTCTGCCTCAACGAAACATTGACCGGAAAGTACCGGCATTTTGTACCGGCAGAGCGGAAAAATGTCAAAATGTTCACTTGCGGACCTTCCGTCTACCGAGTTCCGCATCTGGGGAATTACCGCACTTTCTTGTTTGAAGATGTGCTCTACCGTTACCTTCGGTTTCTAGGATATTCCGTCCATAGAGTGATCAATTTCACGGACGTCGAGGATAAGGCGATAGCCGAGGCTAAATTGAACGGTGTTTCACTCATGGAGCTGACGGATCGGATCGAGAAACGATTCTTTGAAGACTCTCGAAAGCTCAAAGTTCACCTGCCCACCACGATTCCGCGCTCTTCAACCAGTGTGGATATGGCCGTGCATATGATCTCGGTGCTTATGAGAAAAGGTATCGCGTATCGTCATGGAGAAGATATTTTTTTCGATCCGCTGAAATACGACAAATTCGGTCAGGTGTTCGGATTGGACATGGGCAAATGGCCAAAGAAAAAAAAACGCTTCAGTAAGGATACCTATCCCGGCGAGCAGTGGAACCTTGGGGATTTCATACTGTGGCACGGTCGCGGCAAAGAAGAGGATGTCTACTGGAAGACTGAGCTTGGTGAGGGCAGACCGGCCTGGAATGTTCAAGATCCCGCGATGATTTTGAAGCACCTGGGATCGCGAATCGATATCCACTGCGGCGGTATTGATAACCTGTATCGCCATCATGATTATACTCGTGCCGTAATGGAGTGCTATACAGGAGAGAAACCGGTCGAGTACTGGCTGCATGCCAACCACCTGCTCGTCGATGGACGAAAAATGTCGAAGAAAGAAGGTAATGTCCTGTATATCAACGATCTTGTGGAGCGCGGTTACTCTCCAATGGAAATCCGGTTTTTCTTGATGTACGGCAGATACCGGGACAAATTGGGAATCGAGAACGATTCGGTCGACCGGACAACCGATATCCTGCTCCACCTTCGACAATTCTCCAAAACAATCGCACAAGGACCCGAGCGCACCCCCATAAATCCCCCGCCGCGCGCCGACCGTGAGCTTCTGGAAATCTTTGAGAACCATATGAACGATGATCTGAACGTAATGGGGGCGGTCGATGCGGTAACCGAATACCTGCGCCGATTGGGACCGAAATTGGCTTCGGGAGATTTGTCACTGAAACGTCGAGCCGCCATTACCGCCGCACTTCATAGAATCGACGAGGTCCTGGCGGTGGATATCACGACTCAGGAGTGAGAGCGAAACCGTGAAACATGTGCGCCTGGAATCGGTGGAAGATGGGTATACCATGGGTCATTCAGCGAATTCCATGATTCCGTGGATCAGGAGGAGACTGTCGAAAATCATCGAATCACCAATATCGAGATACTGGAGCAGAAGAATAAACGTGTCCGCTTCTCGTATTCTTTTTTCGGTAGAAAGTAATCGATATTTGGCCGGATTACTCCGCCGCTCTGCAGGATGCCGGGGGTCCCGCAGATGCATTCCGTGTGGCCCCGAGAGAAAGGAGGTGACCTATCGATATACATTTGATGGGAATCTCCGGTGATCTCCGCCGGCAACGGGGATCCTGGTAGGTTCCGACAGCAAAGAGGGGCGTGATTTTCAGAATCCACGCCCCTCATCTATTTGGGCTAATCGAGACGATACATTCTGCTTGCCTGTAAAAGTTCCACCTTGTGGCGCCCCAGAATTTTGATTGTCCTGGAGATGTTATCGGTGCGATCGGGTCCAGCATTTGTGTCGCCTGCATCGAACATGGTTATTTTGCGATATGCCTTTTATCAATTCCCCCGTCGGGATCCCGCGGACGTCGAGACTGGAGTTTTTCCAGTCTTTCTCGTTCCATACATTCAACTGGTTCATTCCATATCATTAGGCAACTCCCACGTTCGATGCTTCGTACCCGTTTCTGAATGCGTCTATGTTGATATCGGCGAAACGTTCGGGCACGGATGCTCGAACCGATTCTTCAAATTCCGTTTTCGGCCAACCGCGGGCGCCTGCCAAAGCCCCGAGCATGACGGCATTTACAGTCCTGGGATTTCCCAGCCCAACCGCCATAGATCGAGCATCGAGGCGCATAACCCGCAATCCTGTTGTTTCAAGGATTTTTGGCAGGTTCGGTGGGTATTCCGCGGCGCCAAGAAGCACCGGCATCGGGCTGATTTTCTGCGTATTCAGAACCAGGAGACCTCCCGGTTTCGCAAAGTCGGCATATCGGGCACCCTCGAGTTGCTCGAACGCAAGAACGACATCGGCGGTACCTTTCTCAACGACGGGCGAGTGAACTTTTTCCGCGAATTTGACATGTGTTACAACACTGCCACCCCTTTGGGACATACCGTGAATTTCGGAAACCTTTACATCAAGCTTGTGGTGAACCGCAAAATGTCCCAGAACGCGGGCCGCTGTGAGTGCACCCTGTCCACCGACCGCGGCAATAACGATGTTCGCCGCCGAGAGCTTGAACCTGTTTTCATTTTCAGTCATCGATCCTCCGAGCCAAGCGCCCCGCACAATGGGGGGTGATTTCAAAATGTTTGCTTGTGATCGCCGATTGCACCGAACGGACACACCTTAGCGCATATTTCGCATCCGGTACAAAGTGTGTCGTCGATATGCACTTTCCCGGTTTCGCCGGCCATCAATGCCGGACAGCCGACGCTCAGACATTTCCCGCATGCACGACAGAGTTTCTCGTTCACACTTAGCGGCGCCTTTTGCGTTGTGACGCCTTTTTTCAGAACACACGGCTGTTTCGTTACGATCACGGAGGGTGCCGGACGTTGCGTTTCCTCGCGAATTGCCGTTTCGAGTTCGTCGAGATTGTAGGCATCCACCGTACGTATGTGTTTAATACCGATTGCCTGAGCCAGTGCGCCGAAGTCGATTTCCGGAGCCACGGCACCGTGGAGTGACTTACCCGTCGAAGGATTCTCCTGATGTCCGGTCATCGCGGTAATGGAATTATCCAGAATAATCACCGTCGTGTGGCCGCGGTTGTATACGACATCGATAAGTCCGGTCACTCCCGAATGCCAGAAAGTGGAATCGCCGATCACTGCTACGCTTTTGCGTGCGAACTCTTTTCCCCGGGCCTTTTCAAATCCGAATGCCATGGGTATGCTTGCTCCCATGCATATTGAGGTATCCATACGTTCCAATGGTGGAAAAGCCGCAAGTGTATAGCAACCTATATCACCGGATACGGTTAGTTTCAGTTTCTTGAGGATGTAGAACACGCCACGATGATGACAGCCCGGACAGAGCAGTGGCGGACGAACCGGAAGAGACGGAATGTCATCGGTCCGTGCGGTGGGAAGTCGGCTTCCCGTTACCGCCATTCGAACGTGCTCCGCTCCAAGTTCACCAATAACGGGGATTTCTCCTTTGCCCTCGACCGTAATCCCCCAGCTCTTGATAGTTTCTTCGAATATCGGCTCGAGCTCTTCGACCACCCGGATGGGAGTCTGTGTCTTTGCAAGAGATTCGATTCGTTTTCGAGGAAGTGGATAACTCATTCCCAGTTTCAGGATAGAGTGGTCGGGGGCAGTTTCTCTGCAGTACTGGTATGCCGGACCGGACGTAATGATGATCTGTGTTCCTTTTTTTTCTTCGTACCTGTTCAACGGGCACTCTTCGGCATAGTGCTCAAGATCACGCAGCCGTTTTTCCGCCAAAACACGTCGTTTTCCGGCAAATGCCGGGAGGACAATGAATTTTCCATAATTCTTATCAAAGTCGCGAACGCCGATCTCCGTGCGTGTGAAACACTGGACAATACTTTGAGAATGTGAAATGCGGGTAGTGAGACGGACAATTACCGGTGTGTCGAATTGTTCGCTGATTTTGAATGCAGCGCCTATGAAGTCTTTGCACTCCTGAGAATCCGAAGGCTCGAGTACGGGTATTTTTGCCGCAATACCGAACCGACGCGTATCCTGTTCATTCTGGGAACTGTGTTGACCGGGATCGTCGGCGACTACCACAACCAGCCCCCCATTCACTCCGGGGTAGGAGATCGACATCAGTGGGTCCATTGCCACATTGAGTCCGACGTGTTTCATTGTAGCCATTGCACGTGCTCCCGCTACGGAAGCACCAATCGCGATCTCAAGAGCTACTTTTTCATTTACCGACCATTCCGCATTGATTTCGGAATACTGAGCGACATACTCGGTAATTTCGGTGCTGGGAGTTCCCGGATACGCGGTCGCTACGGTCACCCCCGCCTCGTAAGCGCCACGGGCAATCGCTTCGTTGCCCAACATCAGCATGGCTTCGGACTCGGCCATTTTCCATATCTCCCTGAAAGAAACGTTTTCCAGCGTCAATTGACCCACAATTGCCTACCGGATTACTTTTTCGGTAGGCGGGGTATCGAAGAACCATGCAGGATCGCAGAGAAGCCTTCGAATCCCTCTGAATCGCCCACATGATTGCCAAAAACCGTTTTGAATCTTATGAACGTAACTATAGAAGAAGAATTCAATGCAGAACAGTTTTTCGTAATTACGATTGGTTGGTTGGGAAAACCTCACGAATCGGGTGTGTTTTTTTCCTCCAGTTCCAAGGTATCAAAATAGTTGACGGCACAAAAATGTTGCACTATTGTTCACTCGCATGGAACAAACCCGTGCTGAACGTCGGAAATCGAAGCCTCTGCCGGCTCTTCCAGCAGAAAATCCATGACGGCAGGCTATCCGCATACACACTGTGGGAAATATCGCCCTAAGCTTAATTAGTGTCCGTCCGAAAAGTCCTGTTTTCGCTCGGATTGATGAAGCAAA
>CAYFVL010000200.1:0-11295 GCA_964346405.1 uncultured Fibrobacterota bacterium | reverse complement strand
GGATTCGCCACGAATCGGCGTGCAAAAACAAATATGTCTCGCTCCTTCAGGGCTGATGGCGGCGCTTTCGAAAAGGGCCTGAAGGGCTCTGACATACCAGCCCAGGCTGAAGGCCTGGGTAGAATTCCGGCAAAACGCAACCTCAGCCCTGAAGGGGCGCAACATAAATTGGTTTTTCCGTGCGCGTAATCGATTCGCCGCGATTCGGTGTGCAAAAACAAATATGTCTCGCCCCTTCAGGGCTGGGGAGATGGCGTGGCATTGTTCTTCCTGGGCCTTCAGCCCAGGCTGGTATGTGCCGACCTTTCAGGGCTGAAGAGGGAAAACGCCTGCCCGGATGGGCGGTCGTGCTCATGGCCATACTCGTGCTCGTGCTGGATTCGCCACGAATCGGCGTGCAAAAACAAATATGTCTCGCTCCTTCAGGGCTGGTGGCGACGCTTTCGAATAGGGCCTGAAGGGCTCTGACATACCAGCCCAGGCTGAAGGCCTGGGTAGAATTCCGGCAAAACGCAACCTCAGCCCTGAAGGGGCGCAACATAAATTGGTTTTTCCGTGCGCGTAATCGATTCGCCGCGATTCGGCGTGCAGAAACAAATATGTCCCGCCCCTTCAGGGCTTGGAATGGCGTGGCATTGTCCTTCCCGGGCCTTCAGCCCGGGCTGGTATGTCCCGCCTCTTCAGGGCTGGGGAGGGAAACTACCACAAGATAGAATTCTTCCTTGAACAAAATACCAAATAGCGTATTTCGGTATGCATGAAACGGGATGATGACCCAGCTACACGCTTGGAAAAACGACCGGAACCGAAGTCCTGATACCCTCGGGCGCCTCGGTGGTCCCGATAGAAGTGAAATCGGGTAATGTCGTCCATTCAAAGAGCCCGGGGGTTTTCGAGGAGCGTTATTCACCCGAATTTGCCGTTATCCTGTCGGCCCGCAACAGTCGTAAATCAGGGGCCCGTCTATACGCTCCCCTGTATGGGATAATGATTGCAATTTATTACGAGGCAAATGCCAAACACAATAAGCCTCATATTCATGCTCGTTATCAGGGGAAGAAAGCATCCATCGCAATAGAAGATGGAGAGACACTTGCGGGGGATTTGCCCCTGAAGCAATTGAAAATGGTGCAGGTATAGGTTGATATTCACAAAGATGAATTAATGGCAGATTGGGAATTGGCAATTGCTGGAGAAGAACCTTTCCGCATAGCGCCATTACAATAAACTGGATGGAGGTTGCTTGATTATGCTCCTTGATGTAACCAACGTGGAGATTGAACAAGATAACAAGCTTTTGCTCGAATTTGAAAATGGTGCAAAACGTAGATTCGATATGACTCCTTACCTTGAAAAAAAGCCCTTTGACAGGCTCAAGGATAATCATCTTTTTCAAAGGATCCATATTTCTTTGGGTACCTTGGGTGGCCGGGAAATATCGATATCGATCCTGAAACGCTGTGGGAATATTCCGAGCCTGTAACCGCATAAACCAGGTTCGCGGATTGGGGCATAGCTGCGGATACCGGTTGCAGTTTGATGATGGGTGTAATGGAGGGTCTGACTGCGACCGGAGATGTGAAAAAAATACCGTCACCACTGTTTTTGTTAGAAAAACCATGGTGGCACCTATGTTTTTGTGTGCCGGGTGTAGTATGTTTGAGCCTATGAATACCTATCCGCGACTCCCCAATCCAGCCGAAGAAGCTCGACAAAGTCGATCTATCTTTTTGGCGCACGACAGACCGGCAAGAGCACGCTGCTGAGAGCTACTTTGCCCGAGGCGCTCTATTTCGATCTACTGCTCTCCGAGCTCGGCCTCCGCATCTTTTCATAAAGGTTGTTCAATAGAGCGCCCGCGGGATGATGGTTTTCGTGCCTTGAGGCCCTGTAAGTTCGATCAGCGCAATTCCCTTCGGCAGCAAATCCTTTTTGATCAATAAGCGCGCTCCAAACGAACGGCGCTCTAAAAGCTTTTGTCCGCGTGCATTCAGGAAACGCACGGAATAAGATTGTTTTCCCTTATTATATATTGTCAAGACATGCCCGTCATTTTTAAATTCTATGCGGGCTTCCTTTTTTGTGATGATTGCAGGCGCGCTCACGCGCGTTGGCTCTCTGAGTTCGGCTTTTAGCGGCGGCGGATTATCTGCACCCCAGTCGGAGGGCTGATCTCCCATGGTTAACCCAAGTTTCGCAATCAACTCAAGATCCCGCCGGGCGGGACGCAAGGTATCTCCCCTGATACCCCTGCGCTCTTTCTAAGTCAATTTCGCACAACATCTTACGCATAATGCTCTATCCCTCGGCATTTCGACTACGCTCAATACAACGCTCCGCTCGGGACATCGCCCCTCGACACCGCTCGGGACATCGCCTCGACATCGCTCGGTACGGCGTCTCTCGACTGCGAAATTTGGGCTAGAACGGTTTGTGCAAAATCTTCGTATGTTTCAAAATCTCACCAGTATATTACCCGTTAGAACATTCACTACCTAACGAATGAATCTGATTCACTCCCAACCTTGCCTCCTCCTCTGGCCGAGGTCGAAAGTCTTCGGCTTTGCTGTAGCGTTTTGAGGTTGGGCAGGACATTGGGGGGGGCGCTTCGTGCAGGTCCCGTTTTGGTGGAATCACTTCCGGCTACTTTCGCTTTCTCTGTGGTTGAATAAAGGGTTGTCAAGTTGTTTCCCCATTCACCGGAATTCCCCGATCAAGACTCCAAAGCCATGTTCCAGGCCAATCCTTGTCTATCGAAGAAATTCGCCTCGTAGGTCAGTTCTTCGTCTGGAGCCATGGCTTGGGGTCTGGTGGGCCGTGGGATGCACTCAGCCTGTCGGAGTCTTGTGAAGGCTCTGGCCGGAGTTCGCGGTGGCGCAGTATTCGCTCGACCACATCGGGTTGTTGATGGTGGTCGATGAATCCCCCAATTTTCATTGTTCCGCCACAGTCGGGGCACTTCAGTGGGTCCACCTCCAACTGCCCCGCCGAAAAGTCAGCTTGGGTGAGCTATGCCCGGAAACGCGAAATCGTTGCCATGCGGGCCAAAATCAGATATATTTGAGGTGTGGCGCACCCGAGGCCACGGCCAGGTAAAGCCGATGCGAGATGCTCAATGTTCGTTTGCGCAGGTGGCGTCTGCCAGTTTAGCCTCGGGTATGGCGTGAACGGAGGAAAAGGAAATGCCTATCGTTTTTTCAAGGAGCATCCATGAGACCACACTGCCCGCCGTGGCTGAAAACGGCTGTTTTCTACCAGATTTTCCCGGCATCATACTCCGACAGTAACGGAGACGGGATCGGCGATCTGCCGGGTATTGTTTCGCGCCTCGATTATATCGCCTCCCTGGGTGTTAACGCATTATGGATCAATCCCTGCTTTGATTCTCCGTTCAGCGACGGTGGCTACGATGTCCGCGATTTCCGGTTGATAGCTCCCCGCTATGGAACCAACAAGGATTTCGACCGTCTGGTGGATGAAGCGGCAAGGCGGGGAATCCGTGTCTGCCTGGATTTCGTTGCCCCCCATACATCGATCGACCATCCATGGTTCATTGAATCGGCAAAGGCCGATCCCAATCCCTATACCAACCGGTATCTCTGGTCGAGCAATATTTATTCTTCACCGCGCGGTCATTCCGGAAAGCCGATGGAATCGGTTCGCGGGTACAGTGAACGCGCCGGCGCCTTCGCGCGCAGCTTTTTCTGGTGCCAGCCCAAGCTGAATTTCGGCTATGCTGAGCCCCGCCCGGACTGCCCGGAGCACCTTTCCCATGACCACCCCGATATCCAGGCCCTGTGGAATGAGCTGAAAGACAGTATTCGTTTCTGGCTCGATAAGGGTGTTGCCGGATTCCGATGTGATTCGGCCAAATCAGTGTGCATGGACGCTCCGGCCAATGAACCGGAAAAACATGCACGATTCTGGTGCGAAGTCAATGCCATGATGAAAGAAGAATATCCCGACACCGCCCTGTTCTGCGAATGGGGATGGCCGATCGATTCGGTTCGTGCGGGTTTTGCCGGCAATCTCACGCTGCACAACATGAAAGATTACAACTCGCTGTTTACACCCGATGGTCAGCCGCTGAGCCGCGGCATTCCGTTTTTTTCCGAGCAGGGCGGTGACATTTCGCGGTTTATCGATGCGTTCATGTACCACTATGACTCTGTCATCGACCATGGGGGATACCTGGGAATGATGACGAGTAATCATGACAGCCGGCGGATCAGCACCGACCGCACGCCGGAGATGATGGAGTGCGTGTTTGCCATGCTCATGACCATGCCGGCAATACCTTTTGTCTATTACGGTGAAGAAATCGGCATGCGGCATCTTCCGGTCCGTACCGTCGAAGGGGGGTACGGAAGAACGGGGGCGCGTACGCCCATGCAGTGGGACAGCGGCGACCAGGCGGGTTTCTCGACTGCGCCGCCGTCGTCTTTCTATACCCCGATCGACCCTGACCCGAACAGGCCCAATGTCCTGGAACAGGAGAGCGATCCCGCCTCGCAGCTCAACCGGCTGCGCCGTCTTACCGCGCTCCGTCATTCCCACCGGGCACTCGATGCCGATGCGTCTTTTCGCCTTTTGTCAGCCAAGACCATTTGCCCGCCGTTGGTATACGAACGGGTCAAGGACGGGGAGAGCATCATCGTTGCGATCAACCCACGGGCGGCAGACGCGCGGTGTTCGATTGAACCGGGCACACCGGGTACATCGTTGACACGGTTGGCAGGCCGCGGGGAATGGGTCAGGGATGCGGATAAAACTACATGTGGCATTCCCGCAACGTCTTATGGAATATTCATCGCGACGAAACCGTAAGGCCGTGTGGGGAAGACGCATCTATTACAAAACGTATTGAGAATCATCCCGATGGAGACGCGATGAAACACTTCACGGAAGAGCAGCTCGAGCGCTAAAGCAGGCATATCCTGCTGAATGCCGTGAGTTGATTGCGAAACTTGGGTTAGGAGTTAGCTTCCACATCCGAGCACAAGGCGACGAGTCCATCATCAGGTGTGCCTTGGCTTCGCCTTTCGCAGCGTCGGGCAACTTCATCGTTGAAGAAGGGATCGGATTGCGGGTGGCCTACACCGGCCAATGGGACAAACACCGGATATACTGGGGAGAGAATACAGTGCGGTTCACCGACACGCCCGAACTCTCCAGCGTTGAACAATTGGTCTTCACGTTCGAACCCGCACAAGCTGACGACCAGCCTTGGCAGGGGCAAATCTGGATTGATGAGATTGTGTTCATCTATTGGCGCCAGGAAGCTGTTTGAGAAGTCTTTCCGGATTGTTGCTTAATTCCTGAAACGGTTCGGTGGACGGCCCCTATCACACTTGTGGTGCAATTGGCTATATTGAGAGTGTCGATCGACTGGAGGATGGGGATTGCGACTGTTGTTGTCCTATAGACGTCACATCTCCTCATATCTCGGCACGATGCGGCACAAAGATGCCTATTCAATGATGAAAACCATCTCCGGAATGGTCGGGGTGTTCACTTTTGCGGGCTGAGAAAGGATGGTTGACATGAAATCATGTGCGGTACTCACTGTAGTCATGAGTCTGGGGGCTGCGGCATATGCACAGGGCATTATCAATCCGTTTGAGGATAACGAGATGGTAATCGCCCTGTATCACTTCAACGAGGAGTCGGGTAGCGGCATTGTCGATGCGAGCGGTAACGGGCATGACGGGACCATGAGTGACGGCGAACGTGTGGACGGTGCGCATCTGACCGGCATACAGCTTACGTCCCCGGATGGGAAGGTCGATCTGGGCGATCTGGACATCGACACTACATTCACGATCGAGTGTTGGGTCTACCCGACGTCACTCGAAGGCACGAACTACATCATCCAGAAGATGGGGGCCGACAGCACGGACAACTTTCAACTGGCGATAATCGACGGGAACATCGTCGGAGGGGCCGATCTCGTTCCTGTCTCAGGCATATACAACCCAGGAGCGGAACGCAGAGTGGAGGCTTCGTTGCCAACTGCTGACCGATGGTACTACATAGCGCTGGTGTGGGAAGGGACCAACGACGGTTCGTATCTGAGGCTGTACGTAGATGGGGAGCGGGAAGCGGGTGCCGCGGCTCAGTTCTTTGCCCTGGCGAACAACGACAACCCGGCGTACATCGGGTGGGCCGAATCGGCCGGCAGTTTCAGTGGGATCATCGATGAGGTCCGGATAAGTAAGTATGACATGACCCGCGAAGACGTAATGATGAGCTACCAGAATGCATTGATCTCGAGTTCCGTGCGACGTTTTCGTTCGAACGAAAACGGACTATGCCGCGCCGGCCAGGGCCTAACGTCATACCGCATCTATGGGATCAACGGAGCCACTGTTGGCCGTACGAGTCAGTCTTCGGCTTCTCTCAGCCCTCGCATCATCGTAAACGAACGGAACGCCGTCCTCTCGGTCCGTCCGGTTCGGTAGTCACTGGCGGTGCTCACCGCCCATTGCGATTTCGACTGGCGGCCCTTGTGTGGCCGCCAGTCTGCTTTTCGAGTTGCCTCCGGCATACAGGCGAAGGACTCACCGCGGAGCCAGGCTGCGCGATGCCGAACCTGCCATCACCGGCACTCGTGAGACTCGGAACACTATCAGTCTTTAGCCAGGAAACTGGTGATACGTATCTGGACCTGTCCGCATACCAACGGAAGTATATGCCGTAACAGGACCTGCTATCATCCCAACACCGGCCTCCCCGCTCGGCGTCCAAAAAACAGGGTCGATATCTCCACGATATCGACCCTGTCAAGTCTCAAAAAAGCACGATAGGTCGTCACCCGGCAATATCGAGCATCTGCCCCTTCCCGGCTTCGACACCCAATTTCTGCTCGTGCCCTGCTTTGATCATTTTCTTTGACAGCTCAATCTCGGCGGTTTGCGCCGTTTTCAAAATCTGGTTCGCGGCTTCGATCGATTGGCCGACTGCCGAAACTCCATCCATGGTGACCTCCCTGTTTCTACCTAACTTCGACAGCCGAGAACCGCCGTACCGAGCGGAGCCGAGTGGCGATATCCCGAGCGGTATGCGTAAGATTTCTGCGAGATTGCCCTACGAAAAGCGCAGGGGTATCCGCTGAGATACCTTGAGTCTCCCGCGGTGCGGGGCGGGAAACAATGAATCGCGCGCCGGCTCACACATAATGCCCTGAGTCGATTGTCGAAGTCGGGTTAAGTGTAAAATATCCCTATCGACTGTATCGGCAGGTTTTTCGAAGGACTTTAGCGAATCGCGAAGGATCAAACCACATATCCAAAAAAAAGCCGGATATCCACGGATATCCGGCTTTCCTGTTTGTGTTGAACTTGCTACCAACAAGCGCCCTAACCAATTCAAATCCCCCGGGCTACTGCTTCTTCGAAAGCGCCTGCTTCAGCATCTCACCGAACTCAGACTTCGGAGAACCTCCGGTGCCTGAGGGCTTTGTCTGTTTTTTTATGTATTTGCGAGCCTCTTCATCCTGCTCGACCGCTGAAGACTCCACCGTACCCATTGTCAGACCGATTCGGCGCTGTTCGAGATCAAGTGACTGAATATTCACCTCGACTTCTTCACCGACCTTCACGTCGCCTTTTTTGTCCGAAGCGATATTTTGGTGAACAAGCAGACCGGTGACCCCATCGGTCAGATCCACAAAGAACCCATAGCGAGTCTGAGACGCAACCGTGCCTTTTACCGTTGCCCCGACCGGAAGTTTCTCCGGAACCGTAATCCATGGATCTTCGGATTTATCTTTCAGTGAGCAGGAGATCGAATGCTTTTCCTGATCGATTCCAATAATGGAAACGCGGACCATATCGCCCTCGGAAACAACGTCGGAAGGATGCCTGACTCGTCCGGCCCAGCTCATCTCGGATATGTGGATCAGGCCCTCGACTCCGGGAATCAGTTGCACGAAAGCCCCGAAATTGGTCAGGCGTGTAATTGTTCCCTGCACCGAATCCCCGACCGAAAAGGTATCGGAGACCTTTGTCCAGGGATCATCATAGACATGCTTCATGGAAAGGGAGACTTTTGAGTTTTTAACCCGGTCCCGCTTCTCGACTTTCAGCACCACGACATCGACTTCCTGCCCGACCTGAAACGATTCAGACAGCTTTTCCGCCCGCTCCCATGAGACCTCGGAAATATGCACCAGCCCCTCAACGCCTTCGACATCGACAAAAAGCCCGAAATCCGCAATTTTAGTGATTTTGCCTTTGTAGACTTTCTTTTCTTTTGATGACTCGACCAGCTTGTCCAGGACTTTCTGAAGATCCTCCTCAAGAAGCGGCAGGCGGGAGAGAACGATATTCCGTCCGCCCTCGGTCACCCGCTCGATAATAAAATCGAGTGTTTTTGTCAGATAGACGTTGGGATCATCCACGTACTTCACATCGATATGCGACACCGGACAGAACGCTCGTTGCCCCATAACATTGACGTTGAATCCACCTTTATTGATACCGGTTACTTTGCCCTGCACCGGGACTTTGGATTTCATGGCGTCGATCAAATCGGAAACGCCGGCTTTTCGCGCAGACAGAGATTTGCTCATTGCAATTTCATCGTTTTCTACCGATACAATGTAGGCCTCGACGACATCCCCCGGCTTCACGGTGACGTTACCCTCTTTATCCTTCATTTCCGCCAAAGCGATCATTGCTTCGTTCTTGGCGCCTATATCGATAAACACATATTCGCTTCCCACATTCACCACCGGACCGGAGGCTTTCTGTCCGGGCTTGATCTCGACGTTTTGGGGGGCGTCGTGCATCTCGATCATATTCATCAGGTCCTGATCGGAAGCCTCGTCGTGTTTTGTTTCATCAAAGAAATTGTCGTCTTTTTTATCCTGCATGAACACTGCTCCTATAGAGGATTTCGTCTAGTGGGAGGAGGAGAAAAATATCTCATTGGCCTGTCTGCACACAAACTTTGTCGTCATTTCTCATATTCCGGACGTTTTGCGGGTCTCCAACGCCTGGCCGGATTATCCGGATAGTCTCTCAATCAGCATCATCGACTGCCGGCGATATCGGCGATCCTGAGCAATTCGTCCTTCCCGAAATAGTACTTCTCGTGACAGAATTCGCATACGGTTTCGATTTCTCCCATTTCCTCGGCCATATCGGTCAGCTCACCCGGACCCAAAGTCACAAGTGCCCGTTCGAACCGTTCACGGCTGCACGGACACTGGTAGGCCAGGGGAAAGGTTTCGAGACGCTCGAACGGGACTTCGGCAAACATTTTTGCCAGTGCTTCTTCCGGAGAAATCCCTTGCTGCAAGAGTTTGGTATAAGGTGGAAGCGCCGAAATTTTTGTGGTTATCGATTCTACGTTCGCCTGGTCTCCCGGTGGAATCGCCTGTATCACAAAGCCTCCGGCAACCGCCACACCGCCGTCGGGCGCGAGCTGGACTCCAAGGCCTACGGCTGAGGGAATCTGCTCGGATTCCACGAAATAATACGCCAGATCCTCACCAATTTCTCCCGAGACCAGATGAACCGTGCTTCGATACGGCTCCCGCATCCCAATGTCCTTGGTAACGGTGAGGAGGCCCGCCCGACCGATAGCCGAAGCGACATCAAAGCGGTCGCCCGCCGGAGGGACCTCCACCTTCGATTCTCCTGTATATCCCCGGACACTGCCGCGAGCATTAGCTTCGACAACAATTTTGCCCAGAGGGCCATTTCCTTCAAATTTTAAGTTGACCCGATGACCAACCTTCTGAAGCGCACCCAGAAGGATTCCTCCAGTCAGGGCTCGTCCAAGCGCAACCGTTGCGGTGGGACCGGTCTCATGCTGTTTCCGGGCGTAGGAAACCAGATTGGTTGTAACACACGCCAGCCCACGTATATTTCCAGATTCGGAGATGATACGAACCAGATGGTCGGACATTTTTTTCCCTTTCATTATATACCCAGATCCGAACAATGCCGGCCGGTGAGAACTAGTGTGGCGACCGACTCACGGTCCGGCCGGGCGCGACTTTTCACGGCGTATGAGAGGCATCATCCGATTGGTTGTAATATCACTCGTCCGGGTATCCGGTACAGCGACCTGTAATATTGCATTGGGATGAGCTAAAAATACCGAATGGGCGGGGATACTGTTGCCGGGGTTTTGTTGCGCCAATCCTCCGCATCCCGCAAAATCTTCTATCGACGGAACAGACGGATGTCGATCCGGGTGGTCTGAGTTTTGCAAGCATATTGTCCACTTGGGTAATATCAGCCCCCTTATACCTCTCGTAAGGGGGAGGGGCAAAGGAAGATCCTTCAGGAGGTTTGTATGCAGGTTTCAAGAACGGTTTCTCGGATATACCTACTCATCCCGGCAGTACTTGTTCTGTTTGCCTGCAGCGGTGAGACGGACTCTGTGGTACGACGTCAAAACGGGCGCATCAGCATAACCGATCAGACCGGTCGCGAATGGGATGTCACGCATGCGGTCGAGACGTATGACATGGACCCGGAATTCTTCAACTTCGGTATCGGTGTCGGAGCAATCCCTTCGATCGACAATCCGGTGGAGCTTATCGAGTCCGATCCGGGGTATCCCGAAGAGAACGACAACCGGGATGTATTCGGATTGGTCATAAATGGTATCCCAAGAGCATACGGCGTGAACACACTTGTACGGCACGAGGTGTTTAATGAGACATTTAAAGGAGCTACGGTTACGTATGCCGCGGTATCCTACTGACCACTTTTCGGTTTGGCTGTAGTTTACAGCCGTTTGAATAATGACAGTGTCCTGACTATCACCCCCAGTGGGTGGACTTACGGGGAAAATCGGGACAGATCACTCTTTGTGCTCATGGATAAAGAAACGGAAACGCTCTGGTTTCCAATGGATCGGGATGGAAACAGTGGATTGATGGGCATCGCCGGTTCGTTGAGAGATGATTTCCTGCCTGAAGTCACCGGTCTGGAAAAAAGCACCTGGAGAGAATGGAAACAGCAGTACCCCAATACGGTGTTTGTGGTGGAAGGTTAGCGCGGGTTTCACAGTCGAGAAACGCCGTGCCGAGCGGAGCCGAGGCGATGTCCCGAGCGGAGCGCCGTATTGAGCGAAGCCGAAATGCCGAGGGATAGAGCAGTATGCCGTGAGTCGGCTGAGAATCCTGGGTTAGAGGACGGGAGTGCAGTGTCGGATGGTAGTCTGCTCCCTATCCGGCACAATCGTCCGCGCCCTTACACCTCGTCGTTGTTCACGAAAAACACTAATTAGTGCTTGTCCGAAAAGTCCCTAAAACGGACGCTGAGCCTGTCGAAG
>CAYFVL010000199.1:0-11321 GCA_964346405.1 uncultured Fibrobacterota bacterium | reverse complement strand
GAATTGGGCGGATGAATGGTGCGATGCGCAACCGAATGACTGTTATTACAGCGGAGGCTGCGCGCATTCCCAATCACTTAACTGTCAGCTCAAAGGGGAGGCGGCCTGGTGGATGTTTGCCAGAATGGTCGGCTGGGAAGGCTTTGGCGGAACCGCCGCGGAAAAGGCGGAGCGAAATGCTTTGCCCAATGGCATCGGAAAGATCAAAGCGCGGGGGTATGCGCCTGTCGTTATTTATGATATTCGGGGGCGAATTCTGGCGGCATGCAAGGGGCATGAAATAGATGCGGTTCTTTCGCGTGTCGGCAGCCATGCTGCAATGATTATTCATTCCGCGGAGGGCAAACGGATGCACATGATGCACCCGATGCATTGAAGATCCAGCGGCATTTACTCGCGGTGAATTGCTGCTGCTGCGCAAGGTGCGTCGCTCTGATAAGGAGAGGCGCGCTTTTGCATTCATTTTTATTCAGAGGAAAAAATGGTTAGACAAAAAACGCCTTGTATTCCATTTTCTATTTTAATTGTGTTCTTATGAATGTCGTATGCAGGTAATGAGTTAAAAAAGGAGGGAAATTCCTTGAACGAAAATGTCAATGTCATTCTTTTGCATCACAGCACCGGCGGATGTATCTGGCGCGGCGGCGTTCCCGCATGGTTCGACGCTTATAATGCCGAAAAGAATACACAATACCAAATAGCCGAGCAGCCCTTTCCCAAAAAGGAGCCATACGGGTGGCGTAATTACCCATACGACTACTGGAATATATGGGTGAAAAATGGCGGGCCCGAACCGTATCTGGGCGAGCCGACTCTGGAGATGCTCACCAGCAAGTATCAGGTAATTATTTTCAAGCACTGTTTTCCGGTCAGCAAGGTTGCGGAAGATATTGGCGCTGCTGATATTGAATTGAATGATAAGCGTGCGGAAAATTATAAGCTTCAGTATAACGCGCTGAAAGAAAAGATGCGTTCTTTCCCCGATAACAAATTCATAGTCTGGACCGGCGCCGCTCTGGTAGAAAGCAAAACCGATGAGCCGCAGGCAAAAAGGGCGCGCGAATTCTTCTCCTGGGTGAAAAAGGAATGGAATGAGCCGGGGGATAATATTTTTCTTTGGGATTTCGATACGCTTCAGACCGAGGGCGGGCTTTATTTCAAGAAGGAATATGCCAGAAGCGAAAACGATTCGCATCCCGGCCAGGCGTTTTCTCAAAAAGCGGCTGGTCTTTTGTGCAACAGAATAGTAAATGTCATTGAAGGCAGGGGAGACGCAAGCAGCCTTACCGGAGAATGACTGATAAGTAACTTGATTACTTTAAAATAGTATACTTTCCACCGACATTGTGTGTAAAATTAGCAACCACTATTCATAATGAGATGCCCAAACACGCGACTTTTCACATTATCTTTTTGTAGGATTCTCAGGTTTCAACGGAAAAATGTAGTTTTGGCCATAGCATGCCCTTGGCAGGTAATCTCTGCTTACTGTTTTCAAAACGCAAGGCGTTTTGTTTAATGATGGTCCAGTGCGGTTGCGAAAATCTGAATTCTAAAACCGACTGCGTTAAATTTCAGTGGTGCATTGCCTATATTGCCCAAAGGGTTCACCTGCATACCTGAAACGCATGCACCTGCCTGATGCTCCCACAGCGTATCTCTGCCACATAAACCCCATCCGATAATCCATCAAGTGAAACGCGTTTCGCACCAAAACCATTGACGGCAATCCGCGTATTCATCACGCAGGCCCCGGAAGCAGCGTGAATTGTAAGAGCTGAACCACCAGTGAGCCGCGGCGGCAAAACAACAAAAAGGGATCTTTTATATACCGATACATGCGACGCGTTGCGAGCCCGGTGCGACGCAGGGCTGGTTGCATGTGTTATGCCGACATTGTGCGGAATAGTAAATGGACAAACCCATTTGATCAATACCCGCCCTCATCCCAGGAGCTTCCAGGCGGGATATCGCGACAGCCCGAAATTACCAACCTTAGACGGAGTGAATCAGCCAGGGGGCTCGGGCAGGTAAGGACAAAATCCTGAACCGGAGTAATCATCTTCGCCAGCGGCGCAACCGTTTTGTGTTCTCCAGACAGAACGTTGTAAGCGCAACTATCATAAACTATTCCGCTTGCGCCTTCAGTCTCATCCCATATGGCGTAGAGAGGATTTTCGCTTACAATTTTTCCAGAAACCCGCTCGAAAGCTCTATGGGAAGCATTCTCTATTGCAGGGACAATCTCAAGTGCCTCCCCCGCTTCCGCGGTATCGTTATCATTTCCATCGCTGTCCGGATATTCATCATCATCAATAAAAACCGTCTGTATGGCAAAAGGGGGCGACCGGAAAAAAACTCACTGCTCCACGAGCTGCTTCCATTAACCTGGTCCTTCAGAATGAGAAAAAAAGTACGCTTTCATCACCAGGAGCAATTTCATCTGAAAAATCCACCTCGTACTCTGTCAAAGACCAGCCGCTGCCGCCTGACAAAACATTGTTGAAAGGTGCGACACTGTCAATGATAGTTACGCGATCATCATATGATCGGAGAGCGCCCGTGAGCGACAGCAAATTTCTCTCAAGCATGTTTGCGACCTGCACCTTAAACCGTACCGTAGCGCCCGGAAAGACGATATTATCAGGATTGGCGGAATCATTTGCCGCGACATTCTGATAAAGCTCATAACGGCGAAAAGAAACATCTCCGGGAACATAATAACGAACCCACACCCACCGGTCAGCCAGGTACACATCAGCGGCGTTTCCTTTATTAAATGCAGCATTCTGAAACTGCACATGCATTGAATCGGTAGAATCTTCAACGGCATGGTTCCGTGCACAGCCTAAAAATTCCGCTTTTAATTCATTTGCGCCTTCCTTGATTACCCGCATGATAAGCCCCGCGGGAAGATTTTCAACGACAATTTTTTCAGTCTTGATGAAATCTTCTCCAACAGCACCGGTAAAGGTATCAAAACCTATACCTATGGGAAAAGAATGAAAGGTCCCGTCATTGGTTGGTTGCTCGGCCATTCCTTCCGGGTAGAAAAGGGCTCGTTTTCTAACGACGTCGTACGCCGGGGAAGCGCCAATCATATCGAATTATTAGCTCAGGGCGATACTGCAAGCAAGAGAAGGATTCTATTAGATGGTAATGAACCTACGGCAGAGTCAAGGTTTAGCCCAATGGTGAAGCCTGCCGCAATGATTACTCAGAATACAAAATGCTTTTCTGGTCTAATTGTAAATGATTTCTTGAAAATACATGCTAGAGCACATGGAATCAACAATCCAAATAGATGAGACTTGAATCCGGAATCGCTGAAATCCCCGCAAAGCTCCGAAAAATTGTTGCTTCAGCATAGTCAGTCAATGTATCTTAAGTATTGTAAGTCAGTAAATCAAAATACCTATCAGTCAGTCAGTATTGATGTATGTACGAGGAGGAGCCAAAAAGGAAGCCTTCCCATGGGCGTCGCATCTTTACTGCTTTGACCTGCGCGCCGATCCTTCGGCGGCATCTTCGGGATCGAATGGGGCTCCGCGGAGAACCGGTGTATTGTCCTCGGGGTCTCCGGATCAGGCCCGAGTCGTTGTGTACGATATCCGGGGACGCGAGATCAAAGTATGTGGTGGGATAGATACCTAACCCTTTACCAATAAGCAGTTGTGGAAGACGGCTTCGGGAAGAACAACGGCGAAAATCGCATTTCTTCCGCAAATGATGCGAGAAACCGGTGTAAAACAGGTCGCGGAAAAGAATGCCCGAAATAAAAGCTATTCTTCTACCCAGAACTCAATGGATAGGTCGGGAATTTCCGGACAGATTAGTGGCCCGTTCAGTTTTCCCAGGCTTTGATTGGCGACATACGGCGTATAGCGAAATCCACTGAATGTAATCTCGCGTTCGGTATCAACACAGAAACGAAACGGTTCTCCCGACCGGTTTGTGAGGACAAGACAAAGCTTGCCGGACGGCGTTTGGAATGCCATGATACGGTTGTCGCCTCGAATGGCGGGCTCGTCGACATGAATACGGACGGAATTCCATGGCATGTATCTGAGAAATCCCGCTAATGAGTGCCAGTTTTTTCGGTTGAAATCCCAGTGTCCCTTCTTAATGTGGGAAAACTCACTGAAATCGTTATCGTCGTCGGGCCGCCAGAAACCAAGAGAGTATCCATCAGCTTCGGAGTTGTAGGTCGGCTTAAGAGCATGAAGCCAGAACCAGGTGGGGGAATCTACAAATACCATCCAGTTCATAATGGATTGAGCAGTGTTGACAAACCGCAGGTCGGAGGCGCCACCATGCAGGTATTCAAATTCGTTATTGAAAACCGGCAGTCCCCACGAATTGCTTCTGTACTTGTCCCGGTTGTTGATTTGATCGTCGGAATCCGCTCCTATGCGATGCCATGTCCAGGCATCCACATACTGTCGCGTAGCGGGGTCTTCGGCAATTTCCCGCCCCCATTTTCCCCGCTGACCATCCCAGCTCGAGACATGTATGATCGCTTCAGGGAAATTTTGCCGAATCTTGGGGGCGGCATTTTTGAACGCATGATAGTATTCTCTCTCTGTATAAACACATGATGAATAGTTTGTAGAGTATTTCGGCTCATTCTGGAGTCCCCACATGACAATCTTCAGGCCGTTGTCTTTCAGGTATTGTAAGTCCTGAACCAGGGCATTGGAGAACGAATCAAGAAAGGCAGAACCGGTATCACGGATATGTCCGCCTTTAGTGTATTGGTTGTTTGTCTTCCAGTACGGCGCCGGCGACCAGTACTCGGGAGCAAAGCCTTCAATTCCTGATGCATCCTGCATCTCTTTCAAATCATTCATCTGGTTGGGGTAGCGCTCGACTATGTGCATACTATCTTCATCAAGGCCGCGCAGGTACAGGCCCATTGCCAGACGGCAGTAGCGAAATCCTTTCAGCATCTTCGTGTAGAAACGTTCGCGCTCGGAGGGCACAAGGTTTGCCGGGACAGCCACAACCTCGTTCGGTAGACCATTGTTCCCCGACCCAATTGCATCGGACTGGATTTCATAGCCGAGTCCCCATATCGTCTGTCGCTTTTGAGCATTTCTTACTATGTATTTGTCATTATCATCAGGCAGTGTGTCGTCGATCTCAAGGCGAATCGTGACTGAATCGGTGATCGGACGACTGCTACGCACATGCAGATGCGCCTTGTGCGGCGCCGATATTGTATCAAGATGCACCCGGGGATACGAGAGTACGATTTTGTCGGCGGCATTTTCAATTATGAATCGTCGCATCAGCGAATCGTTCTCTTCTATCTCTATGTCGTACGGTACGGTAACCGAATAATGATAGGTTGTGTCCCTCGAGACCGTAATGATTGAATCCAGAAAGGGCTCTTCGGGTATCCCCAGCGTGACAGTCGACTCCGCGGTATACGATTTCGACACCATCATCGCAAATATCAAGGCCATAAAGCTTCTAATTGTCTTCCCCATATCATTCACTTTCCGTTCAGTTTGATGCCGCTCCATTACCGCAAGTCATTCGACCGAGTGACGTTATGCGATCGGTACAGACGTACGGTCGTATCGATCATTCAGATGAGGGCTGTTGCGAAAATCCTAATCCGGATTTACCGAAAGAGCAGGCTTGGGATGCACTGCCGACAACGTTATGGTTCGGTCACGGTAGAATTGCTGCCGTGTATCGTATCGTTTTGTCTCCACAGTGAATGTGAATGCCGTACCATCCCCCAATCGGCCTCCTCCCAGCCAAACTTATAGTCGCTTTCGAGCCGTTGATTTTTCCCCATCCGACAATTCGACCCCGAGCGGAGAAAACTTGAACCGTGCCCGCTTCGACGGAGTGTGACAACTGGAGGTGAATGGATTTTCCGTTCATGTCGGCCTGCGTTAACAAAACGGCAGTTTGGCCGTCAATTCTTTTCGCGGGTTCCGGCCTCTGTTGCACCGCGCGTTCGTGGAATACAAAGGCGCTGCTTCGCGCCACGACGGTCTCGCCGTTAAGGACGGCGCTTGAAACGAAAAGCATCGCCGTCAGGCGGAATATGGTATGCCCCTTAATGAATCGCATGACAACCTCCCTTGATTTCAGCCTAAAGGCCGAGTCACCGTTGCTCGACCAGCATTATCTCTCCGAGCTGGGGATCGGCCGAATATTTTTGTTTGTTGGGATGATTATATATCGATTGCTTCGGCCGCCGTGCTGAATATATGCACCCAAAGCGCTTTCCCGCAACGCCGCGGGCGTAAATGTCCTGCCCAGCAACGAAAAGACCTCACCTCGTACCCTTGGGGAGGAATCTTTCAAACGTAAGTCGGTTATTTTGGCCGTAGGCGTCGGGGGTTCTACAACCACGACCGATCTAACGGAAAATGGATCGTCTCCGGTGGATGTACATGAGACAGTGTAAATCCCGGGTTTCTCAAAATGGTGAGTCATAGTACCGGATGTCTGCAACGGGGGGGTTCCGTCACCAAAATCAATTACAGATGAGACATTTTTGAGTAATCGAACGCGAAATGACACTGTGCGACCCGGCTCGATCCCTCGAACAGGTGTGTGATAGATGAAACCTGCAAATCCCTTTTGTCTCTGCGACGGATTCGGTTCATATATACGAAGGGATGCAATGTCGCGGGCGGAATCGCCATTTTCCAGATACACGGTCAATTCTTCCGCATAGAACCCCGGCGTTTCATATACAACTGAAATAACCGAATCGGCGAATTCTCTACCGTTGGAAAGGCGCCATCGATAGCCGCGTATTTCATGACCGTGCCGACAAACAGATCGGGTACCGTCAAGTGTTACTGCCGAGCCAACCGTCCCGAAAACATAGCCCCCGGCGTTGCATATCACCGGATCATCGGGATACGATCGCAGATATGTTTCCACTATCGCGGGATAGGTGCTGAGCTTGGTTTCCATGTATCTGAAATCAATATGGAAGTGCGGATCGTTTTTCTGCAGTTTTTTGCCATTCCATGTTTCGCCGGTTTTACCCAGCTTTTGGCCGGCCTCGACCGGTGTATCCAGCAAAATGTCGGGTTCGATCTGATCATAATTCATATGGGAATTGCGCACTCTAATGCCGCTGGCCATCGTGATATATACCGGATTTGATCCTTCAGGGCCGTCGGGAAGCGGCGTTTGCGTTATGACCCCTGCATTAATAGCCCTTACGGGAAGAACGTCCGGAATAGCGCCAAAATCGTCTCCGCGATGAAAGTAGAGGTTGGAAGGCTGTTGTACTATCGAAGACCATGTATTATTGTACGGACTGGACCGCCAGCGAAAATCTCCAATGGGGAAGACCATTGAGTCGGGGCCCCAGCTCTCTTTGGCCCCGCAGGCTGACAAACGCACCTCTCTTTCTATTCCCCCAACCGCTGCAATTCCCGCCTGTGACCACTCGCGTGTGCACTCGACATACAAACGCAGGCCGTTTATAGTCTTTGTATACTGGTAAGCCCGCTGGCTCAGTGTTCCGGCAACCCCGTCCACCTCGACAACAACCAGAGCGGATTCATAGGTCTTGTAACCGTTATTTTTTCGTTCGGAAGAAAAATAGTCCGGCTGGTAGCGATGTTCGATTGAGGTAACCGTCACGCGCCATTCCCGACGGCCCTCCGGGAGGTCCCGTACCACTGTGTATGATTCTCCCGTGTTCAACTCGAAATACGTGGGCCATCCATGAGGTGAAAAAGGCGCCGTTGCCGGGGCAATTCGTGGACAGGCTAGAATCAACGCTCCAAAACATGAAATCGAAAATTTCGTTAAAGCACGCATTGCGCCCTCCTCTAAAAGTACCCGACTGAGGTCGCGTATTCAATCCCGGATGCTCGGTCATTACGAGTCCGGCTTCAACGAGGCAACCTCCGGCCGTGATAGTAGTATAGTGCAGAAATCTAAATAAACAGTGCACTTTTCCGCTAATTGTGTTACCTTTTCAATATGACGCTCCACCTAAGTAATATTTCGGGACAAACGTCCAAAGTGGCTATTGCGAAAGCCTTGGGTGCATTCCGCGTCGCTTCTGGGATGCAAATCTGTTATCATGACTACTCAAAGCTTCTACTACCGTTCCTGCCGGAGGAATACCAATTTCACCTGTCGAGTGAATGCATATCTGTGAAAGGAACAGGAACAGATCGCTGTCATGAGGTGGATTCCATCGCCTGCAGGCATCAACTGCAAACACACAAACAGGCATTTTTGAAACTCTGCCATGGGGGGCGTCTTGAACTTGTGTGCCCGATAGTCCTTCACGACAGTATTGCCGCGGCTCTTTTTACAGGTCCACTCGCTCTGGTTGATGCGGTAACGGTCGATCTTGAACTGATCAGGATGGGTAATGCTGCTGCAGGATTTCGACACAAGAGGGAGGAACGCGCACTTGACCGAGATGCATTAGTTCACCTGTTTGAGATAACCCTGATGTTGAAGGCTCGAGTCGAGAGTATCCTGGCGCCGGTTTTCCTCCGGGGGACTGAAACTCGAAGCAATCGTCGCGACATCGAAAGGTTTTTCCTTTTAAGAGCCGCTGAGCCGGTAACGATAGCCGACCTGGCACAGCATGTCAACTTATCGAACTCCCGGACAGGACATCTGCTGAAGGAAATGTTTGGAAAGACTTTTAGACAGATGCTCAGCGAAGCCCGGATTACACGGGCGAAGGAGATTCTCATTTATTCAGACCTTCCGGCAACCACTATTTCAGCAGCCGTGGGGTACAGCGACCCCACGTATTTCCATCGGGTCTTCTCAAAGTATGTCGGGGAAACTCCTCTGGCTTTTCGGGCATCGGAAAAAGGGAGGACCAAACAAAGCTCTCCGTGAGCGGGGAACTTAAGCGCGAGTTCGCTCGCCCTCCCACGGGAAGAAGCCGGTCTTATCAAATCCCGGGCAATCTGGTGCAAGAGCTGTATGTCGATGGACGAGTATTTTGCGGAACATGCCGGGGGAAGAACCCCAAGTGTCCACACGTCCCTGCTCGTCCACTCACCTCGCTCCGCAGTCGGGATCATCGCATCTTCTTCCGCGGATTTGTCGCATGCAGTTTGGTTGTCGTCGGGAGGGTCGGTACCGGCCGACTTCCTTCGACTTCGCTTCTGCAAAGCGTCCGCTCCGTTTAATTTCGATTCCCCTACTTTTTCCCCATTCTCCCCGGCTCCGGTTCCCCTTCCGGCGCGGATACCCGTACTAAGCGCGCTGCCGAAGATCCCCTTGCCGGTGATCTCTTCATCCGTTGCGGTATCAGTTTGGGCAACGCCGGTTTCCTCAGGCCCGTATATGTTAATCGTCCCGTCCCGCAAAGCCACGACAACAGCGCCGTTTCGAGTAATAGCGATGCCTTGATGAAGCGATTCCGAAGGAAGCGTAGTTTCGTGAACGGTTGCGCCGGTTTCTCTGTCGAGAATGCCCACTTTCCAGTCCGATTCCTCCGTTCGGTATGTCGCAATGACTCTGTCCGGCGTAAGCGCCAGGGCGTTGCAGTCGATATCTTCGCGGGACCACTCGATCATAGCGGTAGTGTCAATATCGGGGTCGAAGCGGAACGAATTCTGGGGCAGATCCTTTGTATTTGTTGTCGCGAGAGAGTCAAGCAGATGTTTTACATACGAGGCATCCCAGCACTGAAGCGCCGTCTTGTCGCTTTTCATTCGATCGGCTCAGGCCGAGGACGCTCCGAATAAGCAGATGAGTGATTTTCAAAGCACCTGCTTCCAGAAGCTTTTCGTGTCCGGGCGACCGTTCCTCATATTCGGTGACGAACTCCTTGAGAACATCAACGAGCCGGGGACTGACTGAAAACGTTAGCGCAGAAACGGATTCATCAATTGTTGCGGTATAGTGACCCAACTGATCGCACAGGTATGCCGGATCAATCAGGACCGCGTTGTAACGGGAAACAGTATGGGAAGGAAGCTCCTGATGGGACACGTTGGGAGGTAGAACAAAAACGGTAGATGGAATGGAGTGATACTCTCTGTGGAGGCCAGTAATCGCACATTTTCGTCCCGTTTGTCGGCGGGGCCCAAAATGAACGCAAGTACTCTGGTCGGCTTGCCGTCGAACGAATCAAAATCGATTCCATCGGGATAAACAAACAAGCCCACCGCAAACTCTCGGGCCTGTTCCAGGGAACAATGCGGAATCGCTACCCCATTCTGGATTCCCGTTGAGCCCAGTTCTTCACGTTTCTGCAGCGCCTCGGCTATGCTTTCGGCTGAGATCTCCGGCATGACCGAGGATTTCGCTACCGTAGATGCAATCGCCTGCAAAACCTCCGGTTTTGAGTCCGACAATCTTCGTATTGCCACAAATTCTTCTTTGAGAGTTTCAATAAGCCCCATCGGTAGCCCTTTCTTTAATGCGCCAACTCCGATTGCCCGTGGTAGGAGACGAGACTATACAATTCTTCGGAAGAACCGGCGGAGAGAATTCTATCACGGTGTGATTTTTCCAGGAAAACCCGACTCAACTCGGATACCAGACGAAGATGATGAGCGTGCTGTTCGGCCCCGGCGGCAATCATCGCAACGATTTCCACCGGAATGCCGTCGATGCTTTCGTAGTCACTGAGTGGCGGACGAACGACGGCCAGGCAGACAACCACGAAATAGAACAGGAGACGGACCTGCGTTCGAGACGGGCATCTCCCCACGGCTCAAACGCACATCGCAATCCGGTTACGCTACCTTCCTGGCCACCTCCGGCATACGGCAGAATTCCCGAGACGTTTCATAGACGGGCATATAAGCGTCGATTTCCAATGCACGAAGCGCGTTGCGTACCGGTTCACTCGCATTCACAATGTAGATGTCCGCCTGCAGTCGGACCGCTCGATCATATACCCTCTTGATCAGGAGAGCGGTGGAGTTGAAAACATTCCGGACATTGCGCATATCCAGCAGGAACTCCTTATGACCGGGCTCCATCTGGCGCAGAGTCTTGTCTGCGACTGCTTTCAGATCAAAACGGGTAAGGTATGCCGGGATCTCTATAACAGTACTCTTGGTTGCAGTACAAAAACCCATTATCCAACTCCTCCTTGAAATGTCCGGGGCACATCCTGTGCCCTTTTTTGTATATCGAACATTCAAGGCCCAAGCTTTAGCCCAAGTTTCGCAATCAACTCACGGTCCAGCCTGGCGGAACTCAAGGTATCTCCCCGGATACTCCTGCGTTTCTTCTAAGTCAATCTCGCACAATATCCTGCGCAGACTTGTCTTCCGAAGCTTCATGCGAAGGCCGACTGCTCGTTCTCGACTGCGAAACCTGGGTTAGAATACGCCGCC
>CAYFVL010000198.1:0-11407 GCA_964346405.1 uncultured Fibrobacterota bacterium | reverse complement strand
CCCCCCAGAGCAATTGGAAGAATCGTCTTGAAGATTTATTGGCAAGGTATCCGGAAATTCCGTTAAGACCAATGGGCTTTTCAGATAACTGGAAGGAATGCCCTATATGGCGGTAAAAGGCAAGTGCCGCCTCAACAGAAGCGGCAGAGGTGAGGACGGATGTGAAATGAACGTCTATTTCACAGATATCCTTGGCATATTGCCGTCGGTCATTGAAGATTATGGCGCATTCAATGTTTCTCTCATTAACGACTTGCCCCTTTTTGTAGATCCGTTCCCGCTATTCAACAGTGACAAGCCGGAATATCAGGATCTCCACGAGGAAATACTCAACTATATGGCATTTCTGCGTGGGACTGTACACCTTCACGACACCCTCCTCCCCAAACTCCTCTCTGGAGAAATCGAATTCCGATTTCAATCGGGAAGGCGCCCGTTTTCGGCTCTCAACGCAGGTTCATCTTCCCGGAGTTAATTCGGGACTCGACGAACCGGCAGTTTTCGGACAGGCACCAATCAATGAAACCTCCTTTGCTCAAGATCGTCGGAACGACAGCATCGCTTCTTCAAAGGTGTATTCGCGCGCAATCGCGGATCAGTTAAAATCTTAATGCGACATCTGGTTCGCCGTATCTCCGCGGATAGGCATCTTTGTGACGCCTCGCCAGTCACATTCTCGCTCGGCCGAGTCACTAAAGCGAATCTTTCCGCAAACTCCTCTTTTCCAAAATTCTTCTCAGGATGGACAACGAAGCCGGGCGGTTTCGCCACCGGTAGCCGCCGCTGAATGATTTTTTCGGCCAGGCCACTGTTCATGCCGGCACCAATTATCGGACGGAACACTAGTTTCCCTTTTCAAATAATTCCGTAAACAGGCGAGGAAAACCATTCACGGCCCTGTATCATAGAATACCGGAGTATAGTATTGAGATGGGGCAAACAGTTTGGTATTAGCAGGTTGCGTATCATAATAACGAGAATTTTCTTGATTTTTATCAATCCATTGCTTATATTACATGCTGTGACACGATCGTGTGAACCGAATAAGCATTCTGCTATTGGCCTGGGAATGGGGAGGTTTTTCTGCGCTCCTCAGGGAATCCCGGGCCGGACAAGACAGTGTGTCTGAATATGGACACGGAAGGAGAAATTATAATGATACGATGTGTTATCGGTGGAATCATTCTGGTGGCATCATGCATTGCGTTCGGAGGTGAATATGTCGCTCCGGCGGTTGCGGACGCATACCTTTCGGCGGACGGTTACGGAGGAGCTTATGCAACTTACATCAAATTCGACCTTTCTGATTTGCCGTCGGAAGCTTCTATCGACTCGGCCTTTATCGAGGTCTACACCGCTGATTTCAACCCGAAGAACGAAACGTACGGGGGGAGTGGTTACTATATAAGGGTTGTCGACCAGACCTGGGATGAATCCACATCACCATCAGACCTTTATAATGCCGAGACAGGGGGCTCGGTGCGGCAAGTGACCGGATTCAAGGCAGATATAAATCAGAAAGCGGTCACCTCAAATGTCGGCTCTCTTGTCTCTGAGGATCTTGGGAATCAATACTGCACCATTCGCATCGGCCTTCTGGATCCGCCTCTGAGTGGGAACCTTACGGTGGATGAGTTGCTTGATGGGGATACTCTGGCGATTGGCTTCGTTGCGATGGCTGGGCAATGGCTCAGGTTCTATTCAAGTGAAAAGGACGAATTCGCTCCGGTCCTGCGAGTTCACTATTCATTGAGCACACGCATCGCTGGGCTGGGATCCATGTCGGCGAAAAGAACCACGAATCGGATCGGGGATGTGGGTCCAATCTATTCGCTCACGGGCCGTGTGATATCCTCCCCTCAGGTTACCGAACGAGAAATAGGGGTTTCGGGGCCATATGTATCGCGGCCTGCTCGAGGGACTAAGGGCCAATCAATTTTGTTTTTCGGCGGAAGCACGTCGCTTTCAAATGACTGAAACAGAATGGCGATCTCTTTGGTACTGTTTCGGGATGGCCCCAGGATTCGACGCACGAAACTGGAGATGTTTCGTGCGCCGCATTATTTTTTCAGGAGCGGTATGCATGAACGCAAAGCGCGGTACATGCAATGTGGGATCTATCCGAGCCGATCGAGCATTCTTATGGTGTCCATTTACCGGTATATAGACTACAGACACTTTCTACGTGATTATTACCACGAAATGAAAGAAAAAGTTAGGCTGTCCTACCGGATGCTGGCTCGTCGGGCAGGATTCAGTTCACCGGTTTATCTCAAGCTGGTGATGGAGAACAAAGCCAATCTGGGCGTGGACGGCGCCGAGAAGGTTGGAGCGGCTGTTGGTCTCGATGAAAACCAGACGGAGTATTTCCGGCTCCTGATAACCCTGGACCAGGCATCCACCCCCGAGGAGAAGGCGAAGGCAATGGAAGCGATTATGCAGTTCGCCACTCGGGTAAAGGTTCAGGCTGTTGATCACACCCAATACGAATTTTACGGGCATTGGTACTATAGTGCCCTGCTCCACCTCATCAACATACTGGGCTCCGATCGTGACTCCGGAGAAATCGGCGCACTTCTTGTGCCTCCGATTGGTAAGCGCGACGCCAGGAAGGCCGTCAGGAAGCTTTACGAACTTGGGTTGATACGGAAGAATTCCGACGGCAGCGTGTCGGTCGTGAGCAAGCACCTCGGCGACAGCGGAGATGTGGCGTCTTTCGCATTACGGCGGATGCATTTGCAGATGGGAGAACGTGCGATCGAGGCGATCCGCGCAACCGATCCGAAAAAACGCCACGCCCTGGGCGTAAGTATGACCATTTCCGAACGAACGTATGGCCGTATTTGTTCCGAAATGGAGCAGTTTCTCGGTCGGGTGGTCTCGCTGGTGGATCAGGATACAGATGAAGACCGCGTGTACCGAATGAATTTGCAGTTTTTCCCGCTTTCACGACCCGTGCCCTCTGAAAAAAGAAAGGCGAATGAACAATGAAGTTTTGTAAGTCGGGAATCATGGTAGTTCTTTCGACACTTGCCATGGCCTGTGCCTTGATATGCCGCTGCTCATCCGATCCCGTGGCCGGCACAACCTCCCAGGAGGGGAATGCACGAGTGATAAGCGGTCGAATATCCGACATGAGCGGCGTACGATATGGCATTCCGATCACTCTTTTGCCCGAGGATTTCAATCCATTGATGGAAGTTGTCCCTGATTCCTTGCGGGATACTACTAATGAAGAGGGCCGGTTTCGCTTTCGCGTATCTGAGGGTGTTTACACACTGAGCGCCCGGGTTGCCGTGGACACATTCGTGTATCGGGGAGACTTGGCAACCGAAGACAGCTTGTACGTTGAAGACAGCGTTCGCGCCGGAGGCGCAATTCAACTTTCGATTCCCGACAGTATCGCGGAGTTGTTGGTTTCGTGCTATGTGAGGGGAACTCCATTCACCTGGCCGGTTTCATCGGGTGGTAGTGTTCTTTTGAAAAATGTTCCCGCTGGTACTGTTTCTATAAGATGTTACTCCTCGAGCGCGGGAGAAATTGAAGAACTCGCCCGGGACGGTATCGTAGTGACGCCAAACAGAACAACCCCGGTTCGTTAGCGGTATGAGAACATTTTTTCGGATATTGGTTCTTTTGATTACCGCATCCCCGATAATTCGAGCCGAGGAGTGTCCACCCGCGGATGAGACCAGGGAGCGGCTCGCGGTGGTGATTGAATCCAACGGACCGCTCGATTCGGAACGGGGCAGAGAAGTAGTCCTCCGGTATCTGAATGCCGTGCATGAGGATTGCGCGCTGCCGATTTACGGCACAGTGTGTATTTCCGACACGACCATTGGTGAACTGGATCGATTACTGGATAGTCTGTATCTTTTTCACGACGTCGGCTATGTTGTATTGGCCTCGAATACCGTTAGAATTGACAGGGGAAACCTGAATCCTTACCGACTGGCCTGGTCGGCCGATCTGACACTGGTAGGGAAAGACAGCCTTATTGAGGGCATTATTTCATATACGGAGCTGCGGTGCAGAGAAATCGCGATGTCGTGGATTCCCGCTCCCTATACATATTCTTTTCAGGAGCGCCAGGAGTATTTTGTAAAGGTGTTCGAAACGTATGCCGCCTATCACGAGAATCAAGATGACATCCTTAACGAATTTCCCTACCGTAATCTTCATATTAACTGGGACGACAACCATGGATACGGAACGCTGGGCCGGGCATCGGAAGGATATGAACTGGACAGTGTCGTCGTGCTCAATTCCGATTCGGCGGGGGTCGCCGTGGAATTAGTGAAGAAAGCGTATTTATGGACCTACTATCTCCACGGTGGCGCCAATGAAAACTCGTTCGGATACAATCCTCTTGGACAAATCGGCAAAAAAGACGCACTGTGGACAACGCCCGAAGAATTCGATATCTACGTTCAAAAATATGGCGCACCGGCGCTTCTCGTGCATCCACTTGCAGCTTGTCAGTACGCCATTGTGGATACCGGCGGACCCGGAAAATGTTGCTGGCCGCAAAGAATGCTCGAGGCTGGGGTGTGGGCATATTACGGCCTGCACGGAAACGGGAATCTGACCCGTGTAATGGAAAAGGCATTTATGGAGGCCCCATTTATAGGACACGCAATTCGTCGATTACCGGTGGGGGAGGTTTTTATTGCCGGGGATATAACCGCCCGTTTCAGAAAATCCCCACCATCGGTGAAGCGGCTAAAGTCTGTTAAGGAAACCGACGGCCGTATGGGTGTTCGTATCGAAAACAGGCAAACTTCGGTCTTCTCAATCCATGGCATTGAGGGGCATGGGTTAACAGTTCGCAGGATGGTGGATCTGCGCGGAAACATCATGAATTTCCGATTCGAAAGGAAATCCGGAACCACGGTTCTCATTCATACGGACGCCTCGACCGCGGGGATGTACATTGCTGAGATTGAAATCGACGGAGTTCGGAGTGTGGAGCTGCTCAGAAAAGTTCGCTGAAACTCTACGCCGGCCCAAGACCGTTAATTAACTCTTTACCGGTACGCTTCAATAATCCGTAAAATTTCCATCACCACCGGCTTCGGGTTCTCCGTCTGACAGACCGGCCGGACGATGCACACGTTTCGCGCCCCGGCCTCGAGCACCTCGGGAAGCCGCTCGAGTGATATCCCTCCAATGCAGACCTCGGGAACCGTAGACGATGCAAGCATTGCGGCCATTCCCTCCAGACCGATCACGGGATCGGCAACTGCTTTCGTGGGAGTGGTATATACCGGACCGATCCCGATGTAATCGGGCTCGAGCCGGCAGGCTTGTTTTGTCTGTTCGGGATTGTGGGTGGATATACCGATAATCGATTTGTCGCCCACGATTTCGCGTGCCTGTTCATAGTGCATATCCGACTGCCCGAGATGGACGCCGTCGGCGCCGATCTCTTTTGCGATATCGGGGTAGTCATTCACAATGAATCGCGTCTGTGAGTGCTCCGTGATCCTCCGCATCCTTTCCGCGATGCGGCGGACCTCATCCTTGTCGCCGTCTTTCATCCGAAGCTGCACATACGGAACGCCCAGTTCCACCATGATCTCGGCGGCACGCTCATAGCCCACCACAGGGTTGGTAAGAACCGAATAAAATCCAAAGGTATCGTTCATGTAAAAAACCCTGGTAAATAGTAATCAGAATGTCGGCCTGAACCGCGACCCGATGTTCTTTCTAACACGCCACCAGAGTAATATGGTATGCCGGCTGAGTGCATTTCAACGTAGCGGTACCGTCGGATACCTGATACCTTATCGGTGCCGGCACTGCTCGTGCCCACGGATGTATTTTGTTAGGATTTGGTTAGTATCAGGTTAGTGAAATGTTAGCGGAGTCCTGAGCTTCAAACAGTTTATCACTGATGCGGAGCGGTTTGTTGGCCCATGACGGCCGGGTAGAAGACCGTGATTTCGTAGGTTTTTTAACCAAGGATGTTCATGAACTGGGTGAATGTAATTTTCCAGACGATCGGGGGCCTGGCTCTTTTCCTTTATGGTATGCACACGATGTCGGACGGGCTCAAAGCTTCGGCGGGAGACGGGCTTCGAAGGGTTCTCGCAAACTTGACCAAGAATCGTGTTATGGCGCTTCTGGTTGGAACGCTCGTTACTATGACAATTCAGAGTTCCAGCGCGACGACCGTTATGACGGTGGGGTTCGCGAACGCCGGTTTGCTGACGTTCCGGCAGGCCATATCCCTCATTCTGGGTGCAAACATCGGAACCACTTTTACAGCCTGGATAGTCTCTCTCATTGGGAAATTTAAAATCGCCATGTACGCGCTTCCGGCGATCGGGGTCGGTTTTTTCTTCATGAGATTCATCCGGAAACGGAAACTGAAAAATCTCGGCACCATTTTCTTCGGGTTTGGTCTGTTGTTCTTCGGGCTGGACATAATGAAAGAGGCTTTCAAGCCGTTGGGCGATAGCCAGATGGTGATTGAAATATTCTCTCAGTTTTCCGCCAATCCTCTGCTTGGTGTGTTGGTAGGGACGGTGTTTACGATGTTGCTGCAGAGTTCAAGTGCAACGATAGCGATCGTGCAGGCCCTTGCCCTTAGCGGAGTTATCTCTTTTGATGCCGCCTTACCGCTCATTCTAGGTGACAATATCGGTACCACTATCACCGCGGAACTGGCCGCAATAGGATCAAACGCCACCGCCGAGAGAACCGCGCGGGCTCATACGCTATTCAACGTTATTGGAACCGTTGTGATCCTGCCGTTTATATGGATCGGGGTATACGGGAATTTTATCCAATGGATTTTCCCCGGGCCAATGAATTCCATGAACATCATGATGCATATTGCGCTGGCTCACAGTATGTTCAACATTATCAATGCTATTTTGTTTACCGCTCTGATCGATTTCCTTATCCGGGCAGCCACCGCGCTATCCTTTGTTAAAGAAAAACCGATCCCGGCTTCAATGATGCATCTGAAGGAATCATTTCTGGCCGATCCGCTGGCGGCGATGCAGCAAATGATTGCCGAAATCGTCAGAATGGCCGAGTTTGCGAAACAGGCCGTTGCGCGGTCGGAACGCGCATTGATGGAAAACGATGAAAAGATCATCGATGGGGTTTTTGAGGATGAATCAACGCTTGATGAATTCCAGGCAGCCCTTACCAAGAGTCTGATAACAATTTCGGAACGTCACCTCGACGCCCGCGAATCACGTGAGTATCCCATACTGCTGCACAGCATAAACGACCTTGAGAAGGTCGGGGATTATGCGGCGAATATCGCTTCGTATGCCCTGATACGCAAGGAGAAAAAGTTCACTTTGCACGATGAGGGGCTTGCCGAGATCCGGGCAATGTTCGCCAAACTGTATGAACTTTTCGATTCGGTAGTGTTTGCTCTGCATCATCAGGACGGTAACAAAGCACGTGAAGCCATTTCTATCGAGGATGAAATCGACGAGATGAAAGCACGATGTCGCGAGAATCATATCGTTCGCTTGAATCAGAACGACAGTGGCCCCGAAGGCGAAATGATGATCATGGACCTGGCTACAAATATTGAGAAAATGGGCGATCATTTGGTGAGTATCGCAAAAGCCGTGGGCAAGGATCTTCAGTGGGGAAACGAGTCCGGATTGCCGATGCACGATCAGGAACCTGATACGGAGAGAGAATAATGGGTCAGGCAAAGCCGGGGCGATCCACACGTCAGCGACGGATTTCAAAATCGGTTTTCAGCAGACGGCCATGCTCCCGTTTCTCGATGAAATGGATGGTTTTCGTGTCGTCCGGCAATGCATCCACAAACATATCCGCCCATTCGATCAGGCACACGCCTTCGCCGTAAGTGTAGTCGTCGAATCCAAGCTCGTACAGCTCCGATTCGTCCGAAAGACGATAAAAGTCAAAATGGTGAATCGGGTACGGTCCGTCGGAATAGGTATTTACGATAGAGAATGTCGGGCTCCGAACGACCGCGTCGGCATTCAGCTCCGCAACGAACCCACGAACGAACTCCGTTTTGCCCGCTCCCAATCCTCCGACCAGTGCGTAAACTTCACCGGCCGCGGCGATGGCTGCAACGGCGGCTCCCAGGGCGCGTGTTTCTTCGGTTGTCCGGCATTCGTATGAAAACTCAGTCGGCAATATCTCACCTTTCCGGCTGCGAAACTTGGGTTAGAGCGGACGAAGTATTGCCGAAGGCACCAGGACTTCATCCATGGAAATCCCACCATTCTGAAAAGTGTTGGAATATTGCAACTGATAATTCTCGAACTTGTCGTGGCGAATAAAGTAATAGTTCTCGCGCAGAATTATCAGGCCTGTGTTCTCGGTAGGCGCGGGAAGCATCAGCCGTTGGGGTTCGGAAATAAAGAGAGCATACCGCTCATCCGACGTGACCTTTTCCCCAAAGCGATACCGGCTGGTGACATCTCCTCCACCGTCGCCGTAGAGTTCGGTTCCACGCGTGCAGAATACACTTCCGTTGCTTGCCGTAAGTGCAACCGTTCGTCCCCGTTTTGCCAACTCATTGAACAATTTGCGAAGTGACGAGTACTGGAACCAGGATTGTGTCAGACGTCGAAATGCGTCTTCATCGGGTGCGATTTCATGCAGTACATCTACCGAGGGTCGGCTCTGCATGAGCATACTGAAAAAATCTACCACCACCACCAGCATCTTCTTGTTATTGTGTTCGTCCAGTTGTTTGAGTAATCCGGCCGTGTCGGAAGAGCCGGTAAGGGAGGCAAAGCCGATATCTTTCTTTTTGAGTCCCATTTCTTTGGACGTGAGCTTGATTTCGGCTAGTTTTTGTTCATGTTCGGCATTGCTCCGGGCACTGTTCAGGTCTTCTACCCACTGGTCGGGAAGTTCGCGAGAGATTTCAATCGGAAACTTGCCACTCAGAAGCGATCGACGGGTAATGCCGGGCGAGGTTGGTATCGTTGCGTAGTGCATCCGACGCTTCACCTCGAAAGACTCTTTCAGATATGGTTCCATTGTGAGATACTGGTCGAGCCTCAGACTGTCGAAAACAATCATACATATTTTTTTTTCACGCTCGACCAGCGGAGAAATCATCCTGTCCATGACATCGGGGGTGAGTGTCGGACGGCCTTTCGGGTTGCCGAGCCAGTGCATGTAATTCTGCGCATAGAATGATGAAAACTGTTTGTTCGCATCGGAGCGCTGCCCGGTATGCGCCTGTCGAATCCCTTCATCGTCGGTGCCCTGCAATTCGATACCTTGCTGAGAAAGCCTGAAATGCATTTTGTACCAGTCGTCCGCTTGCAGCGGATTCTGCAGAGTGGAGCGAATTTCAGAAAAATCACGAACAAAGCGCTGTTTGATCTGGCCGGAAATTATCTGCTTTGAGTGCAGCAATCGCTTACACACGGAGAGTATCTGGCTGGGATTTACCGGTTTGGTAAGATAACCGTCGATTTTCATGCCCAGAGCATCTTCCATAAGCTGTTCTTCTTCACTCTTGGTAACCATGACTACCGGGATGTCGGGAAGAAATTCCTTTATTTCCTCCAATGTGGTAAGCCCGTCTTTGCCGGGCATCTGCTCATCCAGAAGGACAATGTCAAATTCCCTGGGAGTCTCTTTCAGTATGTGAATCGCATCGTCACCACCGAACACCGGAGTCACGCTGTACCCCCTGGTCTCCAGAAACATGATATGTGATCGCAGGAATTCGATTTCATCATCCACCCAAAGGACTTTCTTTCGGGACATCGGCATGTCACAGACTCCTCATTATGGCCATAAATTTATATGGCAGGCTGATTTCCAGGATCTCGCTATCCGCATGTACGGGGTGAAAGCCGGTGCGGCGGATACAGGAATTGGCAAAATATCTTATCTCACGTGATGCGTGCGAGCTTTTTCATTACGCGCTTTCCGAGCGCACCGGCAGATCGATGCAGAACACCGTACCCACGTCGCGCTGAGAGGTTTTTACAAATATGCGTCCTCTGTGATAATCTTCTATGATTCGCTTTGCGAGGGTGAGACCTAAACCCCATCCCCTCTTTTTTGTCGTGAACCCTGGAGAAAAGACCTTCTTTTGATCTTCCCATACAATTCCACGGCCGTTATCACTGTGATAGATTCGGACTACTTTTTCAACTTCTATGTACTCCGACCGAATCTCGATAAGCCCGTCGTCGCGCTGAATCGCATCCATTGCGTTTTTCAGAAGATTCTCGAATACCCATTCCACCAACTCGCGATTAAGGTGCACCTCTGGCAGTTCGGAGCGGTAATGATGAATTTCAATTTTGCGTTTCAGCAGCGGAAGTCGAGTGCGGAAATAACCGACCGTACCACCGATGATGTCGTCGACATTGTACGGTTTGAGGGTTGGGATCGATCCAATATGACTGAATCGGTTGGTGACTTTGCGAAGTCTGGTCAGGTCCGTTTCCATGTTGGCGCTTACTTGCGCAAGCTGTTCCAGAAGCCTTTCTTTGTCGATTTGGTCTGGAGTTTCACCGACAGCTTTCATGTACTCTACCCAACCCATCAGTGAGGATATGGGAGTACCGAGTTGATGCGCGGTTTCTTTTGCCAGGCCCACCCACAAATTGCTTCGTTCAGTCACCCGGATGTTATGAAGCGCCAGGTAGACGAAGAGCGCAAAAGATGTCACGAGAATAGTTTCCACAAACGGCAGCCATGTCAGCCCGGCTATAACCCGGGTACTGCCGAAAACGAGATACCCCTTCCTGGTTCCGTCGGGGCCACGCAGAATTTTCGGAGGATGTTCTTTCCGCAATCGTCGGGTCTCACGGGCTAGAAAATCGCTGGTTTCCCCGGTCGGATCGTCTGAGGGAACCAGCTCTCGCCACCAGAGTCGTCCACGTACGATGTTGCGCCAGGTGACGGGACGCCAGTTGTCGTCGACAACGATCATGGGGATTTCTGATTCTCGTATGATTGCGTCAAGCATCCTTTTCAGCCGATTATCCTCGATTTCTCCCGACCTCATTGCCCGCATGACTTCCGCATGAGTCCAGCTCACGCGATCCGCTTCCTGCTGCAGTCGCCGAATGATGTAATTTGCGTACACCGCATACCAGAGAAGCCCGCCAATGCACAGAATTACGAAAAAATACCTTCCAATGTAGGGCCGAAGAGAGGCAACAAACGCATACAAACGAGGAGTGTCAGTGGCCTGTCGAAAGATTTTTTTCAGCAAATTTTCATTCCTTGCCGCCCCACCATCGTTCAGGAAGTCAGCTTGCACCGTGTGCATACCCGTAAAAAGCGAACAAAAACCCTCGGAGAGAGCTAAACGTTTAACCCAAGTTTCGCAATCAACTCACGGTCCCGTCGAACGGGACTCAGGTATCTCCCCGGATACCCCTGCGCTTTTTCTAAGTCAATCTCGCACAACATC
>CAYFVL010000197.1:0-11549 GCA_964346405.1 uncultured Fibrobacterota bacterium | reverse complement strand
GATCGTGCAACAGCTTACGCAGAATGCCGTGAGTCGATTGCGAAACCTGGGCTAGCCCAAGTTTCGCAGTCGGATCAATGCGTCTTGCCTCCACGGTTCAAGTATACCGAGAAGCTGTCGACGGAAAAACAGGGGTGACGGATTCACCCGTGCCGTCCGTATTAGTTCTCGACACCTAATATACGTAAGTCGGAATCCAATGTGAAATATGTTTTGGATCGATCATAATTGCTATATTTAGTTCCCTCCCCGTTTCGACGGTTACATGAATCGGGGAAGAATCCTGAAATCACCGGGAGATCAAATGAAACGACGAAATTTCATGACACTTGCAGCCGCCGCCGCATTGGGATCTTGCGCACGTCCTGAACAACGTCAGGCACGGTATGACCCGAAGGACTGTCCCTTTTGCGTACCGCAGAGCGGGGTCTGTAATTACTGCGGTGGAGACGGAAACTGCACGTACTGTAATGGAACGGGTACCCGCAAAACCACCACTTCCAATCTACCCGATCCAACGATCAAAAGTGTCACCTATGAAGAAGAATGCCCTTACTGCAAGGGAAATGGCAAATGCCGGTACTGCGACGGCTCGGGCGACTGCAGACCATGTGGAGGTACTGGAACGGTAGAGAACTGGGATTTCCGCAACGATGGCGGGAATAAACCGAAAGGGTAATGCCGATTCGATTGCATGGGCGGATACCTCCGAGCTTCCCGCCCCCGGGCGGAAAAGAAAAAGGTATCCCGGGAGTACTGAAGGACAATCATCAGAAGTATAATGATGGGTTGGGAGCCGAATTGTGAACCTGCGACAATCGAATGGCTTCACCCTTAACCGTAGAGTCTGAGGAATCATGAATAAACGACCTGTATGTCTCATAATTCGAGACGGATGGGGCAAAGGCCCCGAAGACGCAAGCAATGGTATTCGGGAAGCGAAAACCCCGTATTCCGACGAATATGAAAGAACACAGCCGACAACAATCGTAAAAACCTCCGGACTCGCCGTTGGGCTACCCGAAGGCTATCAGGGCAATAGCGAAGTCGGCCACCTGAACATTGGTGCCGGAAGAGTCGTATATCAGAATCTGACCAGGATAGACAAAGCAATTTCCGACGGCGATTTCTACACGAATCCGGTATTTTTAAAAGCTGTCCGAATGGCTAAAGAACGCTCTTCTACGCTGCACCTCATGGGGCTCATTCAGGAAGAAGGCGTACACGCGGTGACTCGTCACTGCATCGCTCTTCTTGAGATCTGCAAGAATGAGGGGCTCGAAAGGGTTGCGATTCACGCGATCACCGACGGTCGGGACACGCCGCCGAAATCGGCGAAAGAGCACTTGAAACTCCTGCAGGAAGGTATCGATCGCACCGGAGTGGGGCGCATCGTGACCGTTATTGGCCGTTATTACGCCATGGACCGGGATCAACGTTGGGATCGAACCCGGCTCGCCTACGATGCGATTATGAAAGGCGACGGCAGACCGGTTTCCGATTGGAAGACGGCTATAGAAGAATCGTATGCAGCCGGAGAAAATGATGAGTTCATCAAGCCCCAAACAATAGATTACCATGGGATTTCCGAGCAGGATGTCATGGTTTTCTTCAATTTCCGGTTTGACCGCACTCGCCAACTGACGAAAGCCGTGGCAGAATCCGATTTCAATGAATTCCCGCGAATCCCTCACAATGTGCATTTCGTCGCCATGACACATTACTACGACAGGGGAAATTTCGAAGAAGCGTTTCCAGAGATGGAAAACAAGAATATACTCGGCGAGGTCTTGGCGGCACAGGGCAGAAAGCAGCTTCGATGTGCGGAGACGGAAAAATATGCGCACGTGACCTTCTTTTTCAATGCATTGCGAAATGATCCGTTTGAGGGCGAAGACCGAATTCTCGTGAACAGCCCCCGCATTGCCACCTATGACTTGCAGCCTGAAATGAGCGCTCCCGAAGTATGCGAAAAGCTTGTAGCGGCCATAAACACCGACAAATACGACTGTATTGTCTGCAACTTCGCGAACGGCGACATGGTGGGACACACCGGTATTTTCGATGCGATTATCAAGGCAGTGGAAGCGGTTGACACGTGTGCTCACGATGTTGTCGAGGCCGTACTCGCCAAAGGAGGCGTTTGCATTCTATGCGCCGACCATGGAAATGCCGAAAAAACGCAGCTTGCCGACGGGTCACCTATGACGGCGCACACCACCAATCCCGTTCCTCTTACAGTCGTGGGAGCCGGAGACTTGAAACTGCGTGCCGACGGCGCTCTTTGCGATATTGCACCGACTATACTCCAGTTAATGGGAATTGATAAGCCCGACGATATGACCGGCGAAACACTGATTGAGAGCTGAATGGGGGCAATGTGCGAATAGCGGCATGCCAGTTGAACCCGACCATGGGCGATATTGTCGAGAACACGGGGAAAGTGATCCGTACACTCGAAAGATATGGGCCCCAAAAACCGGACCTGCTTGTCTTTCCAGAGTTGTTTCTTCAGGGATACCCGCCCCGCGACTTGCTCGAACACCGGTGGTTTATCCATCAGGGGCTTGCCGCAATCGAGCAGATATGTGAGGTTTCCACGAGATTCGAGGGGATCGGCATTCTGGTTGGCTGCGCGATGCCGGATTCGGTTCCTAATGGACGAGGGTTGTTCAATTCAGCCGTTCTGATTTGTGAGGGAGAAATCCTGTTTCATCAGAACAAGGCCCTCCTGCCTTCATACGATGTTTTCGATGAAACGCGGTATTTCGACCCCGCGATATCCGTCAAACCATACGTGTTCAAAGGAACTCGACTCGGAATCAGTATATGTGAAGACGCCTGGAATGTTCCTGGTATGTGGGAACGGTCTCTATACCAGACGGACCCGTTGTCCGATCTCGCCGATGCGGGGGTTGATGTGATGATCAATCTTTCGGCGTCTCCTTTCCATCTGAACAAAGGTGATTTACGCTACTCGCTCATGCGGGAACACGCGCGGCGTCACAAGGTACCGTTTGTTTTCGTGAATCAGGTTGGGGGAAATGACGAACTCATTTTCGACGGAGCTGGTATGGCCTTCGATCGTACCGGGGCTCTGCAGATGCTCATTCCATCATTCACCGAAGCCGTTAAGGTTTACGATACGGATACAGCGGTAGAACCGATGAAAAAACCCGAATTCGACTCCATGGAAATGGTCGAAAAGGCGCTTGTCGCCGGGGTGCGGGATTACGTTACCAAATGCGGATTCCACTCGGCGCTTGTTGGCTTGTCGGGAGGAATAGATTCCGCCGTCACTTGCACGTTGGCGGTTGAGGCCCTGGGAGCCGATAAGGTAACCGGTATTGCCATGCCCACGAGCTATTCATCCCCCGGCAGCGTAGAGGATGCTCGAAAACTGGCTGATAACCTGGGAATAAAATTCAAGGTCGTGCCTATCGAAGAGTGCTTCCAGACGGCCCTTGCCACTCTGAAGCCACATTTCGAGGGCCGAGGCCCCGATGTTACCGAAGAAAACCTGCAAGCACGGATTCGTGGTAATGTCCTGATGGCGTTCTCGAACAAATTCGGGTCGCTCCTGCTTGCCACGGGAAACAAAAGTGAGCTGGCGGTTGGATACTGCACTCTCTATGGCGACATGAACGGCGGGTTATCGGTTATTTCAGATCTTCCGAAAACGATGGTGTACAGGTTGGCCGAGCACTTGAATCGCGCGGGTGAAAGAATTCCGCAAAACACCATCACAAAGCCCCCCTCCGCCGAACTCAAGCCGGGGCAACAGGATTCAGATTCGCTGCCACCGTATAAAATTCTTGACGAAATGCTTCGCCTTCTTATCGAGGAAGGGAAATCATCGGAAGAGCTGATCAAGGCCGGATTCGACCATTCGGTCGTAAAATGGATAGTCGATGCGATCAGTCGAAATGAGTACAAACGCCGTCAGGCCGCACCGGGGTTAAAGATCTCTCCAAAGGCATTTGGTTCCGGAAGGCGATTCCCGATTGCCGCACGATATAAATGGTGATCGGCATTAGTCAATTAACATAACCTTTGAATTATGAGTAACCGTGCCGGCATTTTTTCTTGAACTCCCGATTTGGCAACAACTGATCCTTGTGGTCTTCGCACTCGGAACGTTTCACTATGTGGGTGCGATTATTTTTCTTTCCATAGGTTATGTGCGACTTCGACGTGCAAACAAACCTCAGAATAACACATTTACCGTTATAATTGCGGCTCACAATGAAGAACACACTATCGGAGCCTGTCTGCAGAGCGTGCTTGCCCAGACGATCAGCCCCGAACAGTTCGAAGTAATCGTCGCGAACGATCGATCAACCGACCGCACGGCAGAGGTGGTTGAGGGATTTCAAATCATTCATGAGAAGCTCCGCCTGATTACGATCCAGACAACCCCGGGTGGTGTTTCACCAAAGAAGTATGCGCTTTCATGTGCTATAGAAGAAGCCTCCAACCCTGTAATCGTTTTCACCGATGCCGACTGCATAGTACCTCCAACCTGGCTGGAGACTATAGACCGACGATTTGAGCCGGATGTTGGCATTGTGCAGGGCATTACAACCTACCGAAAACCGGATCGCATGAACCCGCATTTTTTCGGCTTGCAGGCGATCGATTTCCTGTCTCACGGTATTGTTTCTGCCACAGCAATCGGTGCGGGCATGCCGATCAACTCTAATGCAAATAATTTTGCGTTCCGGTTTGAGGTATTTCGTTCGCTAGGGGGCTATGAGGGAGTTCAGAATGTGATTTCGGGGGACGACGACCTGTTGCTGCAGAAAGTCTGGCGTTCCGGGCGATGGCGCATTCGGTATATGGCCGACCCCGAGGGCGCGGTCGAAACACTGCCTACGATAACGGTGCATGGTGTTTTCGAACAGCGAAAGCGCTGGGGATCAAAAACTGTTCACTACAATGCACTGCAGGTGTTTTTCCTCTCGGGCATTTTTCTTTTTTATGTATCGATTCCGGCCTCTTTCATTCTTTCCTTTGTTGAACCCGAATTTGCGGTGCGCGGCGCAATTATGTTGGCGGTGAAATTTGCGGGCGAATTGGCACTGATGATCCCCGGAGCAATCATCTTCCGAAAAAAAGACATTCTCCCCTATCTGGCGCCGGCCTCCCTTCTCCAACTACCGATTACCATTCTGGCTGTTCTATTCGGAGTGTTCGGAAACTTTTCGTGGAAAGGGCAGGCATTTCAACGAAGGGCTCGGACATAGGCCGACTGATGCCGATTCAGGGCATTTCTCGCAGGATGCCGCGCGATCTCGGGCCGACGGAAAACCTGCGAAGCTACCCGCCCGCTCTCGACTGTCGAAGTCGGGCCTAGCAAATTCGGTGCCCTTCCCGCATTCCGAAAAACAATTTGGAGCTTGCGGTGAGCGCTTCACCCAGTCTATATTAATGGGTCTCGATATTATTCACCTGGACATCTCAAAAAGGAGTATAAAATGTCCCTCATCAAGAGATTCGCTTTTCTTTTGCTGCCTATTCTGGTTCTGCATGTTTTCCCCGGGTGCGAGGACCCGGTCAGCGCCGACGGTTCTTCGGACGATTCAAAGGATGTAACAACTGGTGACCCCTCAGGGGATACTGTCGTTGTCGACGTGGGCGGATGGGGTCCGGACCAGATTGATTCACTCTTTGCACTGTTGGTGCAAAGAGTACAACGAATTGAAAGCGTTGAATCCTATTCTGAGTACGGTCTGATCGATTTCGAATCTCTCAGAAACGGATTCCAAAGCTACCTGGCGGGCGTAGACGCAGAACTTACAAAGGCCAATGTCGGGTATATTGTTTCGGCGGTCCTGTCGCTCAACACAAGTCCCAAAGTCGCAGCTCTGGCCGATTCGATCGACGTGTATGTACGTGAGATCGATGAGTACTACTACGGGTACGAACCGATACCGGGGTCTTCGCATTCGGGCGGTCTGCGGAAACAATCTATCAGAAATCGTTCCGACAACACACTCCGCCGTGTTTACAACAAGCACGGAGTGCAGGGACTTGGGCAGTTTATGCTGGCCAACACGTCAAAGCTCCTCGCTGCTCAGACCGCTTACCCGACTATTCCGCGAATTGTGACCGTTAGCAACATTCAGTCCGCTATTGAAACCGAGGTACTTCCTACACTGAATCGAATCACGGCGGCATGCGAACGCCTGGAAAGCAAATCAGATGTATATCTGACGGTAAACTACGAAGGCGACGCATATGAAATAGACAAGGGTGACATCTACGCTCTCGATGCGGGCATGCGCCTGTTCAGAGCGTCAATGTACCTGCTTACGGCATATGAAATGAATCTATACACATCGCAAAGCGACCATTCGAACAGTTGGATTGACTCCCTCACGGATATGGAGAATTTGTATGAGTCATCTTCATCCTATACAGAATACACCCTTTCGGGGGACACGCTGTTCCAGACATGGCACTATGACTACTCGGACAACGAAATGATGCAATTCCTGACGCGAATGTACCGGTACAATTGGGAGCGAGACGATTTCCTTACTCTTCGCAGACAACACCATCAAAAATGCCATGAAGATCTTCTTGCCGTTCCGGTGCTGATTAAAAAAGGTATTGCTTCAATCAACAATGAAACCGACAAGCAAGACGGAGACCTGATTCCCGGCGGGCATGTTGCCCAGGCCGATTCAAATCTTTTCGACCTGTCACAAGAAATGCTCGACATGGGTTTCACAAACCAGATGGCCCGAAGATTTCGGTCACTCGAATCACTCATGGACTTCGCCACAGAAGTGCTGAGCGGCCCGGTTGCGGTAAGTGAAACTATCGACGATATAACTGTAAACATAACGATAGACCTCTCGGCTTTCTTTGAAAATCCGATACAGGATCTCCGCAAAATGTATCCCAAATTTCAGTGGAGACCGGAAAACAGCATTGTGACAATCGAAACCGACACTTCCTATGGATATGAAAGCTGGGATTACTATTCTTTTTCATACTGCAGCTACTACGATTCTACGGTCATTAACATAGCAGAGACGGAAATCGACTCTGTTGTCGAAGATGACTGGAATGACTGTCGACAAGTATACCTGAAGTCCGGCTACTCGACAAGAGCCTACATAGACGAGTATACGAGGATCCAACTGATCGATCTTGTGGATGACCAGGGAAGTGTTGTGGACATCAATGGGGAAAGACAGAACGGAACGTTCTTCCCCTACTTTTCCGATTATACTTTCAACGGCATCTTCCCCGGGATGACCAGAGCACGATGGGTTCAGTTGGTGTGGCAATAGCAAGTATGTGCCAACACTTTCTTTCCGGGCCGAAGGTTTGTATCCTTCGGCCTTTTTCATGGGTAATTGTTTTCATCGCGGGACTCATTCCCGTATGCGAAGGGTCTCTGCTGGAAGAAGCGTATGAATTGCTTTATCCGGTGTTTCCGGCAGTTCGCCTCGTTCAACAAGATTCCATGGCCGGGATTTTGATTTTCGAATCAGATTACTACAACATACTTGACAAAAAACGTATAGATAGTCAGGAAGATGCGATAGTCAATTACTGGGCGACCCGGCTCCACGGGGGGATCTCCGGCCCAAATCACGGTATCGGAATAAGCCTGGAGGATAGACGGCCCTATGCATCCTGGAGTATAACCGACGGCAATTACACTGCTGAAGTCGTCCAGGAACTTCGTACTGCAACGGTTACAGTAGCTCGATATATTCCCGCCGGAGAAATCGGATTCCATATCGGAGGGTTGTCCAGTTCGTACGGTTCTCCAGACAAATCAAATGCCGGCACAATCGGGGGATTCTATTTCGATCTCACGAGAGTCCCCTTTTCATTAGAGGCAAAACTCCTCACAGACCAATTGTTTCATCTTAACGAAATCCTCACCCATACCCGAAACAACAATTTTCGGACGTTCCCAATATCCCTGAAATCCAGCAGAGCAGTCTTGCGAATTTCGGCTCTCAAACCCAAATGGCATGCCGCACTGGAGACGGACTGGAGTTCGATGGGTGAAGGTATTGAAAATGCAACCGAAAACCGGATGCCTGTGGGACTGGTTTTTCAGAAAGGAGGGGTGCGGGTTTCTGCCGGATACACCCCCGGTTGTACCCTCCTGGTAGATTTGCGGGCCGAACGATGGGCCGGTTTTCTGAAAAACAAGGATTTTCTGCTTGCCGATTCTCTGACTGTCCGGCGTTTCGCCGCCGGCCTGGTCCTTTGGTCACAAAAAGGGTATCACATGTCAGGCTTTGTCGACTATCTATATGGCATTTCTCAGCGGGGCAGGCTTGATACACGCCCATTTTCCAGTTGGACATTGTTCAAGCGGCTTGAATACTCCCTACGCGACTTGGATTTCACCTGGTTTGAGCCGGGCATCGAAGGGGGGCATACCCTCAGCCGTGGGAAACACAATTTAACCTTTGGTGGTTCCGCCGCATACTTACGAATGTTTGCTACCGGGGATATCAAGCAAATGGAACGGGTCGTAATGATTCCAGTTGCGACAAAACGATTCTCCGGCAAAATCTGGGGCATACGAGCCCTTTTGATGAAAGCTTCGCTCTCCTATGCCCTGCACCTTAGCCACTTTACCATTCGACTCGGGATTTCACAAAGGATTCTCGGCGACCCTTTTGGAAAGGCCGCCGAAGTCGGCCGGGCTGAGCATACCGATGAAGGCAATGTGAGAACTCGAGGAGGTACAAAAATAGATGGAAGTCTTCAGTTTCGTCTCTGATACCATCGACAGCGATCCTTTATTCAAAAACCTCGCATCCTGGAAGGATGTGCAGCCCTGATCGCCTTCTGGAAAGCAGAAATGGTCGTTCACAGTTTCTGAATCTCTTCCTCACTCAGTCCAGTCACATTCCTGATGTCTTCAATGGGCAGCCCGCGTTTCAGCATCTTCTTTGCCATTTCGGCCCGTTCCTCCGCTCGACCCTCCGCTCGACCCTCCGCTCGACCCTCCGCTCGACCCTCCGCTCGACCCTCTGCAATACCTCTCGCGCGCCCCTCCAGCATGCTGTCTTCCATCCTGGAGGCTTCATCGTGCAAATACTTCTGCCGAGCCTCGTGAACCGACAAGAGCTTTTCATCCCGCGTAAATCGTTCATATTCTTCGGCCATACGGGCGATTTCCGGATCGTCTTTAATAAGGATTCTCATGGTTTCATTCTCCTTTTCGTGACCGTGCCTGAGAAAATAAGCCCATCGGTCCAAACTGCTTTCAATTTGGTCGCCCACTTTGTTCACCTCAAGAAAGTGTATCCGAAGATGCTCCGAGAGAATTAAATCCGCCTCTGTCTTTTCACGCAGAAGAAAGCAGTTATGATACCGTTCAATCTCTCTGAAATATGCAAAATTCAATACATTCACACATATTACGGGCCTGAGACGATGATACGCATGGGATTCACTGAGTTGGTCGGAATAGAGCTTCGCCCAATAATATAAGGTCCTTCCCGCGGAAAATCCTTCTGCAAAATTCTGCACCTCGACATCGTATGTGCGACTCAAGTCGTCGGATGCCTTGATATCCAGACAAGTTTCCTTATCCAGTTGGATTTTCTTCAGGTTAAAGGGATTCTTGATTGCTACAGATGCAAGATGAGTAAACCCTGAGGCTTCCTGAACCGCATTCAAAAAGGAGAGAAGAAGATCTTTGTTCCTTTCAGAACCAAGCAGATATCGCACGAATATGTCCGACGTTGCATAAACGATCGGTTTCATGGCTGTGACTCCGGTATTGAAAGAATTGAGGTGTTCGGATTATCAATAAAATAACCTGTTCGGCACCAGAAATCCATATTCGTCTCAGCATATCCAGTGAAACACAACAGGTTCCCCACAAGATACGAGATAAATTAACCCAAGTTTCGCAGTCGAGAGCGAATGCCGTGAGTTGATTGCGAAACTTGGGTTAATGCACACACGCCGCGTAGTATATTCCATTCCGTTGCCCTCTCCAATCAGGGTGCCTTGAAGAATCGCAACAAAATGCCGGGAGTTGGTTGCGAAACTTGGGCTAGAATAAACCTTATGGGAAGGAATCGTCCTTTCCCAATCCCGACGAGGAACAATGATTACAGGATTTATTACTGCCGTGGCCGCCATGACTATCCTGGTCCTGATCCTTGCATTGGCCTATGCCTTGAATCCCCACAAACGCCCTCTGCCCACGGAAAGCGATTACACGTATCACCGAGCTCCCTGGTTTCAGCTTTACTACTCAAGCAAATATCTCAACCCGGTGAAACGAGGAGACCGAAAGGGTAACCTTGAGGCCTTGTTCTCAGAGATGAAAAAACCTGAAATCTCGCCCGCCTCCGACCAAATCAATCATCTGCGTTTGACCGCGGTCGGTGATCTCATGTCTCGGGCGGATATTGTGGGTGAAGAAGGGCGGGCAATCTGGGATCATGTCGGGGCCGACGTTTTCTCTGGAGATCTGAGTATCGGCAATCTGGAATTTGCGGTAAATCCCGACTGGATCATAGAAAAAATGCTCAGATACTCTCTGCGTCCGGAACAGGCGGAGCCGTTCCTTGGAGACCCTCGATTCGGTTCGTTCGACGTGCTTACGCTGGCAAACAACCACCTCAATGATGCGCTTTCCGGAGGCATAACCTCGACCTGTCGGTATCTTGATGAGAAAGGGATTACCCACGTAGGAGCAAACAGAACTCCCGAAGAACAGGACCAGTTTCCGATCTTAGATAAAAACGGCATCAAAATCGCGGTGCTGGCGTATTCTTTCACAACTAATAATATTCCGCTGGAGCGCGATTTCGGACACGGGGTCAATCTCGTACGGTTCAACGCGCTGCGTGACGAAGACTACGATCCATCACTCATTCATAAACACATCGACCTGGCACATGAACGAGGAGCGGACATGATTGTCTGCTGTAACCATTGGGGAATCGAATTTGAATACTACCCGCCACTTCGCCTGATACAACGAGCCCGCGACCTTATGGACCGTGGAGTCGACATCATTATAGGACACCACCCTCATATCCTGAACCCTTCGGAATGGTATCAATCAAAGGACGGACGGAATTGTCTGTGTTTCTATTCTCTTGGGAATTTGACCAACCATTCGATGCTCCGTTCGGTCAGTGCCATGTCTCAGATAGTGGACATCGAAATAGAGAAGGGGATCGATACAGGCGGCCGTATGCGCACCTGTATTACCGATGCTCAAATAAAACCGACATTCTTTCTGGGTTCTTTCGGACTCTCCAGGAAAAAACCGAGGCTGATCCCGCTCCTGGAAACTGCACGGGAAATAGAAAAGGGCCGGCCTCCCGCATATCTTGTACGCGGAGAGACCGCTCTTATCAAACGAATGGCAAAAGAGCACCGTCAATGGTTCCGCCAGGAACAGGCGTTCTCCTACAAGTAGTGCGTACTACTACCGTTCACACGAATTCATACTGCTACAAGCTCACCACGAACGAGCTTTTTAACCCAAGTTTCGCAGTCGAGAGCGAGCATTATGCGTAAGATGTTGTGCGAGA
>CAYFVL010000196.1:0-11575 GCA_964346405.1 uncultured Fibrobacterota bacterium | reverse complement strand
GGAGAATCCGCGGGACTGCTGTTCAGTTGTAATAAACGATTACTGCCCCGACGGGGCAATTCCAATCCGTCGGGGTCCTTCCTCCCGGTGTATCTTCTAAATAGTGCCCTGTTCGAAAACCCTGGAAACGGTCACTGCGGAGTTGAAGTACCTGTTTCCGGGTCGGAGCCTGCTTTCCAATGATTTCGACAGTTTCGGGGCAGTCTCTGGTATTGCGGTATATGCGGCGGTATTTAAAGCGTAATTCCTTCAACACCGTTTGCCGGCAATGGAAAACTTCGCCGTGATTTTTTGGACGCGCGAGGTTATGTTTGGCAGGTCATCCTGTATGGATCATGCTTATTGCACTATCGCCGTGGAAGTTATGTCGGGGTTTGTAGTTACGCGCTTAGCACTTAAAAACTGTAATTCTTCAATCTGGTTTTTGATTTTCCGTCCCTCCCGGGGCGGCATAGGAGGGTAAAATGCTCCGTGTACCTTTTTTGAATGTCCGGAAATCCGTGCGTATGTTTTTCGGAATTGTTCCGGCAGTTTCGCTGCTGACCATGGGAGTGAGTTCAGCCCGTTATGAAACTGAGCTGTACGTCACAAAAGATGATGTGCAATCATTTTTCGGGACCGACAAAGCGAAGGTTGTGTACACGAATAAATTTAAAGAACCCATAGCCGATAAGGATCCTGTCGAATACGTCGAAGTGAATTCTATTGAATACATCGACTTTTCCGAAGAAACCCCGGCCCCACGTCGTCTCGAGAACGTTCCCGCCGGGTTCCTCCCGGTGATCTCGCCCGACGGACGCTGGGTCGTGTACACCGATACTCACAATGGAGAAGCCGGCGGAGCGGCAGACGCCGCCAGCTCGATCTATATTTGTGAGCTTACGCCCAAGGCACAGCCGGTAAAACTGGTCGACGGCATCGGGCATGAACCCCGGTTTGTATACAACACCGATGCGCTTGGAGCGGAGTACGACAAAACCAGGCTCATGGTGGTTTTCCCCACGAAATCGCCCGATGAGGGATGGGAAGGGCATGGAGAAACCAGAATCATTGAAGTGGACACAGCAGGGGGAGCCCCTGTCCCCGGGACGGTCAGAACCATATATTCCGGCGGCTCTCTGACCGGCGGCCTTTCGTATGATGCGAATTATCTTTGTGGCGGCGGGGGACTCGGAGCTCTGACGAATCTGGCCACCGGTACAACAAGAGTTGTTGCTCCGATAGGATACGGCACCGATACCGCTTATGCCGGGCAAACGTGTAATGCCTCGATCAGTTCAGACCCGGATCATACCGATCGAATGATGTTCTTGGATAAAGGTCGCGGTACCACTTATAAACCGAGCATAAATGGCGGTAAAGCTTGGGAGGCATGGCAAATTATCTACATCACTGATTTTCAGGGGGAACTACTGAAGCACTACATCGCGCCAACGGACGATCCCGAGCACCCTTTTGAAATCGCGGATTCGAGCAAGAACGAGGTCCATTTCTACCAACCGGCATGGACCCGTTGGCACCACCCGGAGTGGTCCAATCATCCGAATTTTGCCGTGGCTACCGTGAATATCAGGAGAATATGGGGGCTTACTTGTGGTTCTCAGAACAACATGGCCTGCGTCTCAGAAAAGCAGGAACGCATTTATTTCATTAACCTCGGTACCGGTGGATATCTTGATGTCATGGGCCCCGGTCCTTCCGAACTAGTGTGGGATAAATCCAAGGCATTCGACGGTCTGCACTGGCCCTATCTCTGGGTCGACAAAGAGTCCGCTCCGGTGAAGCAGGGCCTCCGGGAAATTGCCGGGAACAGGGGATTCGCTCAGATCCGCAACGGTGTTCTGATCTCTCGTTCCGAAGTGGTTTCAGTGGAGATCTTTGGTCCTCGGGGCAGACTGGTACGCTCACGACAACTCAATTCCCCGAGTCTTAAGGTTGCTGTTGGTAACCTTCGGGCGGGCGCTTACACCGTTCGGGTGCGAACCGCCGAAGGTTTGTCGCAGTCGTTGCGTCATTTTGTGGTCAAATAAACCGTTTTTTGTGCCTTCGATCCACTCGGAGGCACAAACTCTTTCCTCACCTCCCTCCGAATTCCCAGCCGGCTCATTATTAATTAAGCCGTTCCAATCGCCGGTTTTGGCTCGCTTTGATCCGTTGAGCAGACTTCCAGGAAAAGGCGGCCAACTGTAGCTCCATTGTCCCAAACTTTCAGAGGTATTATATTTGACCCTCAGTCAGTGAGCGCCGGCCCTGGAAATTGAGGAGTCTTATGGAAAAAACGGTATTATACGATGTGCACTGCGCCTTATCCGCGAAAATGACCCCTTTTGGCGGCTTTCTCATGCCCCTTCAGTATGAGGGGATCATTACCGAGCATCAGGCTGCCCGAACCGGAACCGCGGTTTTCGACACCTGCCATATGGGGGAATTCAGGCTTTCGGGACCGAATGCATGCGGTGACCTCGAAAAGCTCGTGACCCCCGTCCTTTCCACTCTGGATATCGGACGGTGCCGATATTTTTTCATGCTGAATGAAAACGGTGGAGTTATCGACGATCTGATCATCTATCGCATGGCCGAGGAAGAATTTTTTATCGTGGTGAATGCCGGAACGCAGGCAGGCGATTTTGAGTGGATCTCAAATGGACTTTCATCCGATACCAGGATCGAGAACATCTCCAAACAAACGGCGAAAATAGACATACAGGGACCGGGTTCTGCGAAAATCGTTCAAAAAATGGTGCACGCACCAATTCCTGAAATGAAATTCTACAGCCATACCGCCGGCACATTCAAGGGCCGGGAAATCCTTTTGAGTCGGACCGGCTATACCGGGGAAATAGGGTTTGAACTCTATTGCGACAACGATATCGCGGCCGACATCTGGAACGAGAGCGTTTCGCTCGGCGCCAAACCGGCAGGCCTCGGATCCCGTGATACGCTTCGGCTGGAAATGTGTCTGCCGTTGCACGGACACGAACTCACGCCCGAACGGAATGCCGCGGAAGCCGGTTTTGACTGGATGATAACCTCGGGAAAAGAATACATCGGCTCATCCGTAGTTCTCGACCCGAAACAACGAAAAGAATCTCTTGCGGCGATTGAACTCGAGGGCCGAAGGGCGGCACGTGAAGGCAACGACGTGGTGGATGAGTCGGGAACCCGCATAGGAGCCGTCACCAGTGGGTGCTTTTCTCCCAGTCTGGGAAAAGCCGTAGCTCTTGCATATGTTTCAAATGAAGCCTCCCGGGAAGAGAAAACCGTGCGAGTACGGACCGGTAGAATGGAGATTTCGGGCAGAGTAGTTGCTCGTCCATTCTATAAAGAGGCGACCGGCAGAAAAGCGCTGAAGGATTTCCTGTAACCGGACCGGATTCCTCACGGCGGGAATCACCGTGCCCGCAAGCCGGCTACGAAAAGGTGGGTTGAGCACTTGATCGTGATTCAATCCAAACTCAGAGCGGGAGTTTTTTGTCCGCGGATGTTAACTGGTGTGCGTCCGAAAACCCCCCTGAAACGGGCACCTCGACTCCGCTCGGCGTCCGTTTCAGGGGGCTTTGGGACAGGCATTAACTACCGGCCGGACCGGTGTAAATAAAGATAATGAACGATAGAGTATTGAATGATGGTTTTCTAATAGCACATCGTCGAGGCATGCTCGTTGCGGGCAAACCCTGTTTTTAAGTTCCGGTGCAGACCGGCTGCCGGGGATAATTGTTGTTTCGGCGATATTAAAGAAAGGAATTGCATATGGCACACCCTGACGATCGACGGTATGCTAAGTCGCATGAGTGGGTAAAGCTTTCGGGAGACATTGCTGAAATCGGCATTTCGGAACATGCTCAGGAATCTCTTGGTGATATCACTTTTGTCGAACTGCCGGCAGTCGGCACGAAGTTGACAAAAGGCTCCGAGTGCGGAGTGATCGAATCGGTGAAAGCGGCGGGGGATCTGTACGCGCCGGTATCCGCCGAGGTGGTGGAGGTGAACGAGGAATTGGAAAACAAGCCGGAAAGGATCAACGAAGATCCTCATTCTGCGGGATGGCTGTACAAAGTCAAAGGCGTGGATACTTCGGAGTTCGAGAGTCTGATGGACGCGGCGGCGTATGAAAAGTTCCTCGAAAGCGAGGGGTAATATGGGATTTGCAGGAAACACTCCCGAACAACGAAAACAGATGCTCGAGGTTTGCGGGGTCGATTCGGTGGAAGCGCTGTTCGATGCGATTCCCGGGGAACTTCGACCAAAATCGTTTGAGTTGCCGCGCGGCAGATCAGAACTCGAGGTTCATACGGCCATAAAGAAAATGGCCGACCGAAATTACTCTCACCTGATTGATTTCATCGGGGGTGGGTTTTACGATCATTTCATTCCGGCCGCGGTCGACGCCGTAACTTCCCGCAGTGAGTTCTATACCGCCTACACGCCTTACCAACCGGAACTGTCGCAGGGGACACTCCAGGCCGTTTACGAATACCAGTCGGCCATTTGCCGTCTGACCGGAATGAACACCGCAAATGCCTCATTGTATGACGGCGGTACCGCACTTTACGAGGCGTGCCAGATGGCTATACGGGCAACCGGCCGAAATCGGGTGGTAATAGACGGCGGCGTGAACCCCATTTACCGAAAGATGCTCTATTCCTATACGGCTAATCTTTCCATCGATTTCAGTGAAGTATCGGTTTCTCACGGTCAAAGCGATCGTCGGGGGTTGTTCGATACGATCAACGAAGAGACTGCCGCGGTTGTGCTGCAGAATCCAAATTTTTTTGGCGTAATAGACGATCACACCGACATCGTCGAGAAGTGTCATTCTCTGGGTATCCTGGTTGTGCAGTCTGTGTATCCGATTGCGATGTCCGTACTGAAATCTCCCGGGGAAATGGGAGTCGACATAGCAACGGGCGAAGGTCAGTCTCTTGGAATTCCGCTGTCATTTGGGGGTCCATACCTGGGATTCATGGCAACAACCAAAAAGCTTGTACGGAAAATGCCGGGAAGAATCGTGGGGAGAACCGTCGACAGCGACGGGAAAGACGGTTTCGTGCTTACTCTTCAGGCACGAGAACAGCATATCCGACGGGAGAAGGCAACTTCGAACATATGCACCAATCAGGCCCTGTGTGCTCTTCGGGCTATCGTGTACATGAGTCTTCTGGGGCCCAAGGGTCTGGCCGATGTGGCTGGGCTGTGTATGAACAAAACCGCTTATGCCCGCGAGAGAATTTCAAAGATTCCAGACGTGGAAGTGATGACTTCCTCTCCGACTTTCAACGAGATTACGGTTCGCTTGCCGATTGACGCCGGTGAAGTGGCGGGAAGAATGATCGAACGGGGTTTTGCGGCCGGCTTTCCGCTTGGGCGCTATTACGAGGGGTTGGAGAATTACCTCCTTGTGGCGGTAACGGAAAAGAGAACCAAGCACGAAATTGGCATGCTGGCCGAAGCATTGGAGGACGCACTATGGCGCTGATATATGATAAATCCATAAAGAATCGTCGTGGAGTAGGTCTTCCGGAAAACGATGTGCCGGTTACCGCCGAAATCCCGGATAAATATCGTCGGACAAAAGAAATCGGTCTTCCTGAGCTGTCGGAACTCGATGTGGTGCGACATTTTACGGAGCTTTCGCGGAAGAATTACGGAGTTGATACCAATTTTTATCCGCTCGGTTCCTGCACCATGAAGTACAATCCGAAATTTACGGAAAAGATTGCGGCAATGGAAGGGTTCGCGGATCTTCATCCGCTTCTTCCGCAACTCAGGCGTGGAGGGATGCTGACTCAAGGGGCGCTCGGCGTACTCTATGAGCTTGAACAGTTACTTGGCGAGATTTGCGGAATGGATGCTTTTACGACTCATCCTCTCGCCGGTGCACACGGTGAGTTAACGGGAATGATGCTTATCGCAGCGTACCATAAGGACAAGAAGAATAATAAAACGGAGGTGCTCATTCCGGATGAGGCCCACGGCACCAATCCGTCGAGTGCCGCTATCTGTGGGTATTCCGTCCGAGCCGTGCCGACCAATCTGGAAACGGGAATGCTCGACATCGAGAAACTACGCGAGATGATCACCGACCAGACGGCGGCGGTTATGTTGACAAACCCAAATACTCTGGGGATTTTCAACTCCGATATCAGAAAAATCGCCGAGATCGCCCATTCTCACGACGCTTTGCTCTATTACGACGGCGCAAATCTGAATGCAATTATGGGCAAGTTCCGTCCTGGGGACGCCGATTTCGATGTGATGCATGTCAATCTTCACAAAACCTTCGGCACGCCGCACGGTGGTGGGGGGCCCGGGTCGGGGCCGGTTGGCGTCGCAAAACACCTCGAACCGTTCCTTCCGATATCCCGGGTCGTGAAACGTAACGACGGGACATACGCTCTGAATTATGACTACCCGAAATCCATCGGGTACGTGGCTCCGTTTTACGGCAATTTTTCGGTTTGCCTGAAAGCGTATGCGTATATTCTCATGCTGGGTCGGGAAGGGCTCATGCAGGTAAGCGAAGATGCGGTCCTGAACGCGAATTACGTTATGCGTTCTCTGATAGACACCTATGATGTGCCTGTCAAGCGTAGCTGTATGCACGAGTGTGTACTTTCCGCTTCGAATCTGGCGGAGCATGGAATTCGTGCCGTGGATGTTGCCAAAGGGCTGATCGATCGGGGCATGCATCCGCCGACAGTCTATTTCCCGCTCATTGTGAAAGAGTCGATGATGATCGAGCCGACCGAGACCGAGAGTAAGGAAACGCTCGACAGGTTTATTACGGCAATGAAGGAAATAGCGGATCTGGCCCGGGAAAACCCGGACAAGCTTCATGAAGCACCGGTTACGGCGCCGGTCCGTCGTCTGGATGAGACAAAGGCTGCTCGGGATATGAATTTTGCGGCACTATAACGGGTATTTGTATTCCGAACGGCACATTGAAAAGGGGCGCTTCGATATGGCGCCCCTTTTGGTCTCGGTGAGAAGACGGTTTACGCTTCCGCGGTTGCGGTTACCGTCTCATGCTGCGGCGGTCGTACCGCGGCCGCCACGCCTGCCGCGACGAAAAGGAGGACACCACAAATTGAGAAGGCGAGCGGAAAGTTTTCCAGGTCACCGAGTCTTCCACCAAGTACAGGCCCAAAGATACCGCCGACGCCATATGAGAGAAATACCCACGGGTAGTTCTGCCCGATGAATTTGGCGCCGAATGTATCGGCCGTCATCGTGGGAAACAGGGCAAAGTTTCCACCGAAATTGAACCCGATAAGCGCTGCCGCGAGAAACAGCAGGGCCGGAGTGCCGGCCATCGGTACGAAGAGAATCAAGAGCGCGCCCTGAGTTGCGCACATGATAATGACCGAGAGCTTTCGTCCGAGTTTGTCGGACATTGTCCCCCAGGCAATTCTTCCGATTCCGTTGGCGAGCGAGAAAAACACCGCCATGGCCGTACCGGCAGTCGCATTTGCCGCGTCCTGACTCATCCCCGCGTTCTGCAGAGCCTGTATGGGAAAGAGCTTCATGAGCCCGATCGTCATCAGTCCGGCCCCTGCACTGAAGACAAAGATTACGAAAATCATGTAGAACTGAGGAGTTCTCAGCATTTCGCCGGCCACGAGATTCACGCCTTCGGCCACCTGGCCTGTCTTGGGCGGCGGCGGAACCCATCCCTGGGGTTTCCATCCTTCGGACGGGAAAACCATCCAGATTCCACCAATCACCACCATCAGAAAGAATACGACCCCATATACAATAAATGTATTTGCCAGTCCGATTGAGGATATGAGATCTCCCCAGGCACCGGCGAGTTTCACCCAGATTAATGCACCGAATCCAAATCCCGCAACCGCCAAGCCGGTAATGAGTCCTTTTTTGTCGGGAAACCACCTCATCCCCACTGCGATAGGGACCACGTAGGCGAGTCCGATTCCACTGCCGCCAATAATACCGATAGTCAAAATCAGCATGACCGGATTTGGCGTTCCTTTGGTCGCGAATCCCCCGAGTACATAGCCCAACCCGAGTACTATTCCACCCAGCACGGCAAGTTTCCGGGGACCCCATTTGGGCATCATTCGCCCCGCAAGTACCATCACTATGGCAAATGAAGCGAGTCCCGCCGAGAAAACAAATTGCGTTTGTGCGCGTGTCCACCCCGCTTCAATGAGCGCCGGGGTAAATACGGACCACGCGTAGATGGCTCCCAGAGCAAGCTGGATCAGTACTGCTCCAACTACTGCGAGCCAACGGTTCATCACCTTATCCTGCGCCATCCTTCGTCCTTTCCATTTGAGAGCTGCGTCAAATGGGCCGAACACCACACAATTGCGGCATTCGGCCCAAGTAGCGTCTGTGCTTACCTATTGGCGATCATTTACCAGCGAATCCACTACGCCCGGGTCGGCCAACGTGGAAGTGTCGCCGATTTGATCCAATGCGTTCTCGGCGATCTTACGAAGTATACGCCGCATGATCTTTCCGGAACGGGTTTTGGGAAGCGAGGGAGCGAACTGAAGTTTGTCCGGTGTCGCGATTGGTCCGATTTCCTTGCGAACATGCATGACCAGCTCCTTCTTAAGCTCGTCGGTCGCTTCGACGCCGTCAACCAGTGTCACGAAAGCGTACAGTCCCTGCCCTTTCACCTCATGGGGCATAGGCGCAACCGCGGCTTCCGCCACTTTGTCGTGGCTCACCAGTGCACTTTCGACTTCGGCCGTACCGATTCGATGTCCCGAAACATTCACCACGTCGTCTATTCGTCCCATCAGCCAATAATCGCCGTCTTCATCGATGCGGCAGCCGTCACCGGTGAAATACAGGTCTTTATACATGTTGAAATAGACATCGATAAACCGGTCGTGGTCGCCCCAGGTGGTTCTCATCATGCCGGGCCAAGGTTTGCGGATACACAACTTCCCACCTTCATTCCGTTCGCATTCAGATCCATCCTCCCGTAACAGCACGGGTTCTACACCAAGAAACGGACGTCCGGCGGAGCCCGGCTTCAAAGTCATTGCACCGGGAAGCGGCGTGATCATGAACCCACCGGTCTCTGTTTGCCACCACGTATCGACAATCGGGCACTTCTCTCGACCGATATGCTTGTAATACCACAACCATGCCTCGGGATTGATCGGTTCCCCGACCGACCCAAGGATCTTCAGGCTCGAAAGGTCGTATTTCGCCGGCCATTCGTCTCCTTGACGGATCAGGGCTCGAATCGCGGTAGGGGCGGTATAGAACTGGGTTACCTTGTACTTGTCTATAACTTCCCAGTACCGTCCCGGATTCGGGTACACCGGGGTGCTCTCGAACATGACGCTGGTGGCGCCGTTTGTCAGCGGCCCGTACACAATGTAGCTGTGACCGGTTATCCACCCAATGTCGGCCGCGCAGAAGTAGACATCTTCTTCTTTCAGGTCGAAGGTGAGTTTATGAGTAATCGTGACCCATACCAGATAGCCGCCGGTTGTGTGGACCACACCCTTGGGTTTGCCTGTTGATCCGGAGGTATACAGGATAAACAGCGGATCTTCGGCTTTCATCGGTTCCGCCGGACAATCAGCGGAAGCATCGGCTATGGCCTCATGATACCAGAGATCCCGGCCGGACTTCATCTCTACATTGGCCCCCTCGGAGCGCTTTACCACAATGACTTTCTCGATGCTCGGAGTGTCGGTAACGGCGGCGTCGGCGATCTTTTTTAGTGGTACGTCTTTTCCCGCGCGTTTAGAGACATCCGCGGTTATCAGCACTTTGCAGTCGGAGTCGTTGATTCGATCCCGCAATGCGTCTGAACTGAACCCTCCGAAAACGATTGAATGAATTGCGCCAATCCGGGCGCACCCCATCATCACAACCGGCAACTCCGGAACCATCCCGAGATAAATGCAGACACGATCACCTTTTTTCACACCCAGAGACTTCAGAACATTCGCGAATCTTGACACTTCTTCATGAAGCTCCTTATAGGAGATTTTTCTTTCTTCATTTGGTTCATCGCCCTGCCAAATGAGCGCGGTTTTGTTTTCACGCGCAGTGCCGATATGCCGGTCAAGGCAGTTGTACGCAATGTTCAGTTCCCCGTCTTTGAACCACGTATGCTCGACCTTTCGTGCAGCGGTATCCCAGGTATACTCTCGCCCAACCGTCGGCTCTTTGGACCAGGTAACCATTTCTTTGGCCTTCTCCAACCAGAATCCGTCGGGATCACTCACGGAGCGATTATACAGCTCCTGATACTCTTCCATCGATTTTACATAAGCTTCCTTCTGGAGCTGGGCCGGCGGTTGGAACTTCTGGCCTGCCTGCATAAAAGACTGCATGGAACCTTCTCGTGCCTGTTCGCTCATAAGGTCTCCTTCCATCGAAACGGATGGTTTTTACCGACAAAATGGCCTTCCCGGACTCGAGACATTCACCGAGAAGGAGTTCACTGTTGTACCTTGATTAATATAGGTCAAACCCAAAATCAAATACAAGCCTTTCATGCATATTTTATCAAAAAAAAGCAAAAAAAACCAGAAAAGAACGCCAAATAGTGACAAATTGCGTCATACGGGCCAATTGTGGCATCGAAATAGTGCAAGAAAAAGCGGCATCGTCGGTAACCAGGCGGGAATGAGAGGTGTTTCGTGACGACTCCCAGGTCGCCACGGTATTATGATGGGGGGTTGGAATTCATGGGAAGGCGCTCATGCTTCGCCTTGTCCTACAGAGCGTATAGCCGGCAAGGTCGGAATGGAACCGGAGGTTGTCGTTCTTCAGGCCCGTAGGGCCGGTATGTTTGTAGAAGAGTTCCACCAAGAGCCCCCCCGAGCCCCATTCGGGGCGACATATCGGTCCTACGAACCTTGCAATTACAAAGCACCTTCCGTTCCCATAGAGCTGTCACGGCGCTACGGATTTCCGTTTTGCCGAACGAGAAATTCAGGTAATTCATCGTTTGCGGGAAAATTCGTACTCGTAATCGGATTCGACGTGCCGGCAGTGAGTTTTTCGATTACGAATTACGAGCACGAGCACGAGTAATAGAACTAGAACCGGAGGTTGTAGTTTTTCAGGCCCCTTGGCGCCCAAGCTCTTCAGGGGTGAAAAAATATTCCACCTCAAGCTTTGCATTTTCCGGGCTGTCACTGCCGTGGCAGGCATTTCTGCCAACATTTGTGCCGAATTCCCGCCGTATACTGCCGGTTTCGGCTTTGGACGGATCGGTTGCTCCCATTGTTTGGCGCCACAGAGCAATTGCGTTCTCGTGTTCCAGAACAAGAACCATGATGCGGCCTTCCGTCATGAACTCAGTCAGATTCTCATAGAATGGTTTCCCTTTATGAACCGCGTAGAAACCTTCTGCCCGGGGAAGGGAAAGGCGAAGAACCTTTGCCGCGATGATTTCGAACCCGGCTTTCTCTATCTTATCAATAATCCGGCCGCAAGCTTTTGCGGCGAATGCATCCGGTTTTATAATTGCGAGGGTGCGTTGTTGTGCCATTTCCTTCGGTTCCTTTCTTTATCAATTAACCCAGGTTTCGCAACCAACTCACGGCATTCTGCGTAAGCCGGCGCGCGATTC
>CAYFVL010000195.1:0-11600 GCA_964346405.1 uncultured Fibrobacterota bacterium | reverse complement strand
ATCGTGCAACAGCTTACGCAGAATGCCGTGAGTTGATTGCGAAACTTGGGTTAATCGACATATATCATTTTCCGTGCCATGCCGCCGTCAACAATTAGATTCTGACCGGTTATAAATCCCGCATCCGGACTCACAAGAAAAGCAACCGTTTCGGCGACATCTTCCGGTGTACCAACTCTTCCGACCGGATGCTGCTCATGATCTTCCCTCTCCAAATCCGGCTCACGCTTCAGATCCGACCGTTTCCACTCGGCAACCTCGATCCATCCCGGACTGATGCAATTCACCCGGATTTTCGGGCCAAGGCTCACCGCAAGCGAATGGGTTAACGCAACAATGCCCCCTTTCGATGCGGAATAGGATTCTGTTCCGGGTTCGGACTGCAGTGCACGGGTAGACGCAATATTGACAATACCGCCCTTCGTCTTCCGCAAATGAGGCACGGCATACTTAGCGCACAGGAAACATCCGGTGAGGTTTGTCCCGAGCACCGCATTCCATTCTTCAAGCGACACCTCATCTACCGGTTTACGCTCCCCCATTATTCCAGCATTATTCACCAGCGCATCGAGCCTCCCGTAATGCTCCATGGCCCGATCTATGCACGCGCTTACATTCGACTCATCGCCAACACTTCCTTTAACGAACAGTACTTCACCAAAGGAGGCAAACCCTTCAGCCGTTTCCTTTCCGGCAATATCGTCCGTGTCAAAAATCACGACTCGCATTCCCTCGCGAAGCAAAACCTGACAGACGGCTTTCCCAATGCCTTGCGCTCCACCGGTCACCACCGCAACTCTATCTCTGCATTTCATGGGCATACCCGTATATAAACACTGGTTAGAGGCAGATGTATCCGAATCATCTTCTATTCCCCAAAAATCATACTGTCTCACATGAAACAATTAGCGATCAGGAACGACATAACGGTTATAGTCCTGTCGGGATATCAACGAAAATGGATTCGATTCCCAGTTCCTTTTCGACTACCCCCCGCAACGCCATAACGCCCAGGATTTCAGTCGCATGATGCCCGGCAAAAATGACGTTCATCCCGGCATCCTTCACCGCATGATAAAAATCGGTCGCTTCTCCGGTTATGAAAAGATCCAGCCCCATCGTTACGGCATGTTCGAAATCACCACGCCCTCCTCCGCCGGAAATTACTCCCACAGTTCGGACTCGTGGTCGGCCGAAAGGCAGAACCGTGCAAGTGGTCTCAAGGCCTTCACTCAATCTTTTCTCGACATGATCCATTGATACCGCGGGTTTGAATTCTCCATGGTAGCTCAGATTCTTCCCGTCACGAGAAAGGAATTCTCCGGCAACCCGGGCGCCAAGAAGCTTCAGCAGTTGCGCATTATTCCCAACTACCGGATGACGATCGAGGGGAAGATGGCAGGCGTATAAACTGATATCGTTGCGATGCAAAATATCGATACGTTTTTTTGTTGCCCCGGTAATGCACGGATCATTCATGGCCCAGAAAAGACCGTGATGGACAACCACCATATCGCATTTTTCATCGATTGCTTTCTCAAACGTCTCAATACCTGCATCCACCGCAAACATTATTCTCCGGACCTCATCATTCCCCTCGAATTGCAGTCCGTTCCAGGATGCGTCGCGGATTTCACCAATTCGGAGATAAGAATCGAGATATTCTATCAGGCTTTTCAACTTCATAATTCAACTATCCCTCGTTTTCAATCAAATGGCGCATTGTTCGAGCGTCCTCGAGAAACTGCCCGGGATTATCATTTTTAACAAATTCAAGTAATGCATGGTGTATCCCTTCGGCGGCCAGGACTATACTGAAATAATCATTCCACGGGGATATCCCCTCAGAAAGAGGCATCTGATTTTTCCGGCCCGATATCCAGTGAAACACATGGACATTGGACAACCGCGGCAAGACCGTTCGAAGCCCTTCGATACAGTACTGTGCGGTTCTACCGTTATGCGGCTGCCAGTAAGCCATTATGTTGGGATGATCACATTCCCTGTAGAATTGCTCTGCCGATTCGTTGCTGTCGGTCAACGTGTTCGCATGGTACTCAAATGATATCGAAACTCCGTAGTTTTTGGCCGTTTCCGCAATCCGCAGGGCTTCCTCGGTATTACGGGCCCGTTCCGACGGATCCAGGTCGGTGGAGGATCCTTTGCCGGCCCACATTCTGACGGTCGGAGCATTCAAGGCAGAAGCCGTTTCCAAAACCCCTTCCAACGAAGGTTGTTCCGGCATTCCCACCCGATAGTAAGATCCATATGCAGCTACCGAAAGTCCGGCGTCTTCGGTGAGACACCGGACTTGAGTCGCCCGGCCGACATCCCCGTGGGGTACATGAACATCCCCACCCCACTCAATTGACTGAAGGCCGGCTTCGCGAACAATTCCCACAATTTCCCGGGGCGTTTTCTCCCGAAAGGTAATGGATACGAGCCCTGGTATAATCATACCATAATCCATTCCGCTGAAAATTATCATTAATTAAGACAAATAACGCTTTTCTTACAGCTCTCTATTTGACATATTATACCTGTTGTAATCAAGCCATGATTTCGGCAGCTTCACGAGTGATGCGCCACCTCAGCGGTACTCCCGTGATCCACCTCTCGAGTTCATCCACGGCATATCGGCCAAGGCGTCGGAGCTCCAGCCCCTGTGAACCTGCCACATGAGGAGTCAATATCACGTTTTGTAGTTCGAACAGAGGGGAATTCGGATCCGGCGGCTCCGGATCGGTGACGTCAAGAATCGCGGTCAGATCGTTGCGTGTACGCAAAACTTCGATCAGTTCTTCCTGATGTACTACCGCACCACGAGCCGTATTGATAAACGTTGTCCAAGGTCCCATGGAGGCAAAATGTTTGCCGCGAACCATGTGACGAGTTGAGTTCAGCAGGGGCGTGTGAAGAGATACAACGTCCGATTCGCGGAAAAGAGAATCCAAATCCACCGACTCGGCACCCAGCTTCCGAACATGTGACGAATCGATAAACGGATCGTACACGATCACCTTGACATCGTGCTCTTTCAAACGTTCACAAACCATTCTCCCTATCATTCCCAGAGATATGATACCGACGGTGATCCCGTAGGCGCCTTTCCGAGGCACAGATTCTTTCAATTCATATGTTTTCTTTTCGGAAATTGAACGAGAAAGACGCCAGATGTTTTTTAGCGCCAGCACAATTTGCGCAACCGTATACTCGGCAACCGGAACTGCATTGCCGGCCCACGAACTGGTAAGTACAATGTCTCTTTTCCAGAATTCCTCAGTGATGAAAGATCGTACCGAACCGGCAGCATAGAAAACCGCTTTCAGATCGCCGGCATGTCTGAAGAACTCGGCATCCATAACCGGTGCCCCCCAACCGGAAAGAATGACTTCAACTCCACGAAGCATTTCCGGTGATTCGGATATCTCGTCACGAGTCATCGGCCGCTCGATTACATCGACCAGTTCATCCACTCTGGCACGTTGTTCCGAATCATACAATTTGGGGTAAATATGTTCGTGTAGAATATATGCTGTTCTGGGTTTGCTCATTTGCCGGCCTTTTTTATCAGGAGTTCAAGCGACGCAATGACCCGGGATCTTTCTATGGAATCGTAAATACCCGAGGTGCCGGGTTTCTCCGGAAGCACGAATCGGATTTGTCCCTTTTTCACTTTCTTATCGGAAAACATGGTATTATAGAGTTTCTCCGGCGACGGAATCGAGGGAAGATTGGTCTCAATTGAATGCTCCATCAGGCGAGCATAGTCTTTTTTGTACCTTTCGGGTATTGTGCCGACCCGGAAACCAAGATCCACCGCAAGCGCCATTCCCCAGTGCAAGGCTTCTCCATGCAGAATTCCCTGAAAATTGAAATTTTTCTCCAATGCATGACAAAATGTATGACCGAAATTCAACAAAGCCCGCTTGCCGGATTCACGCTCATCCGCGGCTACGACGGCTGCTTTGATAGACACACTCCGCCGAATCGCCTCAAGTAATACGTCACGATCACGGGCAAGAATACGGTTGTGATTGTCCGCTATGAAATCGAACATTTCGCGGCCTCCAATGAACCCGTACTTGAACATTTCCGCGTACCCGGACACATATTCCCGCTCAGGAAGAGTATCGAGATAGGCGGTGTCGATGTAAACCAGTTCGGGTTGATGGAATGCTCCGATCAGGTTTTTGCCCATCGAATGGTTTACTCCCGTCTTCCCCCCGACGCTCGAATCCACCATAGCAAGCAGGGTTGTGGGCACCTGGACATAGGTTATCCCGCGCAAAAACGTCGACGCGGCGAATCCGCCTACATCTCCAACGATTCCCCCTCCGAAAGCCACCAGAACAGTGCCGCGATCGAGTCTCGCCTCAAGCAGCCGATCGATAATACTGCTCCAGGTTTGAATCGTCTTATGTTCCTCTCCGTCGGGAATTACACATTCTACTATCCTCAGGCGCTTCTCCCAGGCGTCTATCCTCTCTCCATACAACTGACGGATAGTTTCATTTGTCACCAAAGCGACCGAACGTCCCGGAAACTGGGTATCCAACAGGTCGGCCAGAGCCGTGGGCTCGTCAATATATACAGGATAGGAACGTGTCCCCAGATCAACCGTAATAACCATCTTTTCTGCCTCCGTTTGGTTAACGTTCCCGCCGACATTCCATTTTCGCCCCGATAGAGGCGAAATCCTCAAGAAATGTGGCATAGGTCACTCCGGCGCACTCAGCCTTTTCGATTATTGTTTCTCCATCGGCAATCATTCCGGCCAGGGCCAGGGCCATCGCCACACGGTGATCGTCGTGACTGTTTACACGTTCACCACGCAGACGGCTCGTACGGATAACCAGACCGTCGGGAAGCTCGCGTATGTCCGCACCCATTTTTGTAAGTTCGCCCGCCATTACCGCTATTCTGTCGGTTTCTTTTATTCTTGCCTGAGCGACATTAATCAATCTCGTTTCCCCTTCGGCACAACAACCCAAAACCGCCAGGGCGGCAATTGAGTCGGGCATATCGTTGAGGTCGAACGTTCCGCCCTTCAAACCTCCGGCTCTCTTCAAGGTAACCTCTTTCCCGCTCTGCGAAATCTGCATTCCCATGTCGGTCAGTATCTCGAATACGCGTTTGTCCCCCTGCGGATCCGTGAAGTCGAGATTGCTCAATACAAGCTCGGAACCGGTTACCGCAGCGGCCACCGCACCAAAAGTCGCCGAAGAAAAATCCCCCGGAATCCGCTGATCAAGGGCCTGATATTTCGTACGGCCTTTCACCTCAAAACAAGTCATATCCTCGGAAGCGGTATAATCGATCCCCATTTTGCGGAGCCACCACAGAGTCAGTTCTATATAAGGCTTTTCGTGAGGCTTCTCGACTTCTATAGTTGTGTCCCCAGGGGCAAGTGGCGCGGAAAGCAGCAAACTCGATACAAATTGAGAAGTGAGCCCTGAAACCCTGGTCTTTCCTCCCTGCAACGGCCCTCGAACCACGAAAGGCACATCGCCGTCCACACCCTCGATGGTATAATCTCCTCCTAAATCCCTAACAGCATCGAGAAGCGACCGCATCGGACGCTTACGAAGCGAACCGTCACCGTCGAATCGACGAGGACGGCTCCCCAATGCCGCCGCACCCGCAAAAAGACGCGTTCCGGTGCCGGAATTTCCCATGAAGATATTATCATCTCCCCCGGAAAGATCTCCTCCCAGGCCGGATATGGAAACGGAATTATCGCTCCATTGAACATCGGCTCCCAATGCTACGGCAGCTTCCAGAGCCGAACGACCGTCTCCCTGCATCAGTGGAGACCGAATCTCCGACCGTCCCTCAGCCAGCGTGGCAATGAGCAGAGCACGGATCGTGTGGGATTTCGATGCCGGGACATGCAGTGCCCCTTTCAACGAAGACTTTCCGACAACCCACTCCATAGGTTTCCTTTCCGTATGGTGTCGCAACCGATTCTAACCCGACTTCGACAATCAATCGACTCACGGCATTCTGCGGAAGCTGTTGCACGATCTCGACTGTCGAATTTGGGCTAAGATCAAAGGCTGCAAATAGAGACAATATTGGCTAATTCGATCTCTTTCAACCAGAAACGCCGATGGGCTGAATATCCCGGTTGTTCCGGGAAAAATATTCCCGGAGGCCGGCACCCAAGCGGGTCGCCCAACCGGCAAAATATAGAATATTGCAGGTTAGCCGGGATACAGGAACCGTTAATCAGCAGCAGGGGAAAGATAACGCATCTTCAACCGTTGTGCACGAGCTTACGAAGTTCGCTCAGGTTGAAAAGATCGGGGGAGACCACCTGTCCGGTCCAATAAGCGGAGGACGCAAGTCCCTGATACAGAAGCATGTTCAAGCCGTTTGAGACTGTACACCCGGCCCGTGCCGCATCGCGCAAAAAAACTGTTTCGTCGGGATTGTAAATTGTGTCGAACACGAACATGTCGGGATGGAAAAAATCAGAAGGAAGCGGCGAATTTCCGATGTTAGGGTGCATTCCTACGGAGGTACAATTCACCAAAAGATTACAATCTTCTATTCGAGCAGCCGAATCGTCCGCATAAAAAAGAGTCCAATGCACTGGGAAACCGGTCTTCCGGGTGATTTCTTCGGCCAAACCACTAACACGTGATTCATTTCGGCCGACCAGGGTAAGCGTTTCTACCGCTCCCTCCAATGCCAAAGCGATCCCGAGCGTCCGAGCGGTGCCGCCGTTTCCGAGGATTACCACATCCCCGCTCCGACGCGAATACCCCATTTTTTCGACAGCGGCAAAGAAACCTTCGGGATCGGTTGTCGTCCCGTGCATCATACCTTCATTAAAATAAAGAGTATTCACCGTTCCGGTCGCCTCCGAGAGAGGAGACAATACATCACAGTAGGGCACTACGGCGTTTTTGTGCGGAATCGTGACGTTCGCGCCGGCAAATCCACATGCCCGTAGCGAATCTATCGCCGATTTCATATTACTTCTGCGTACCCGAAGAGGAATATAGGCGTAATCGAGCCCCAGCGAGGCAAATGCATGATTATGTATCTGAGGAGATATGGAGTGTGCCACCGGGTCTCCCAGCAACGCCACCAGTCTCGTGGTTCCTCGTATGGTATTGTCACGCATCGTAATCTCTCTGAAAACAGATCCTGTCGGCGAAACTTGGGCTAGTTAGGCTCCGATTTGAGAAAAACCTTTACCCGGTTTCGTCCCCCGTTTTTCGCCCGATACAGCGCGACATCAGCTTCGTCGACTATTTCGGTGGGTGCCTTCATATCCAGTCGGTAAGAACTGACTCCCAGCGATGCGGAAAGACGTCCGCCGGGGAGTTCCTGTTCGTTCTGGAACCGATACTCGTAAATGGCGTGGCGGATGTGCTCCGCCTTCTCGAGCGCTTTGTGGAGATCCTGTTCCGGGAAAATGACCACAAATTCCTCGCCGCCGTATCGGGCGACAACATCGTCGCTGCTGCAAACCGCGTGCAGTATTCGAACCGTCTCCAAAAGAGCGATATCGCCCTGAATATGTCCGTTCACATCATTATAGATCTTGAAATGATCCAGATCCAGCATGGTCAGGGAAAATGCACGAGCGGTGACACCTGCCCAGGCAAACTGCCTGCGAATCTCTTCGTCGAAGAAACCCCGGTTGTATGCTCGCGTAAGCTCGTCGGTTATCGCCCGACTGGCCGTATTCGCGTACTCGTGAGCATCGATAATTTTGGGGGTGAATTTCTTCCGTTTGACATTGGTATAGTAATCCAGTGTCGCGACATGGACTCCTACATTCCGACCCAGTGCCTCACTCATAGTGTATTTATGGTTAAGAATGGAATTCCAGTCCCGTTTCGCCTCTTCTTCGGGAAGCCGAATGTGCACCAACGCGAATATGATATCCCTGTAATAGGCCCCGGGAGTTTTACCTATCAGCGGCAGGACCGTCTCATGATTGAGGATATGGTCTATAACGTCACCACTGGCAATCTCGATAACCTTACTATCGGTCAGCTCTTTAAGGTTGTCGATATCCTCAATATTGACCTTGGCGGTATCTTCTAGCTCTTCTTGTTTTAGCATCTTTTTTCGGGATTTGTCTTCAGGTATCACAAACAACCATCCTCCGCTCAACGAAGGTGAGAGACGAGTGCCCGGGGAAACGTGCTCAGGGCCGATTATCCGAGGGGATCGTCACCTCCACTTATTGGACGATTCAAAAGGGCATTATAGATCGAAAATAATTCAAAGTATGATCCTTTGGTATGTCCCTACAAAAAACAAACACTCTACCCACAATTTTGACTCTCAGAATGCGCATTTTTTATTTATACTTAAGAGATTACAGTATGACAAAACAAATTTGCGGAAGAATCGGAAAAATTCTCCGGACGTACCGGGAAAAAACCGGAAAAAACCAGACATCGATTGCCGAGCAGGCTGGTATTTCGCCGAGCATGTTGAGCCAGATCGAGCGAGGATCCGTCTCACCCTCGATCGAGACGCTTCTTGATGTCTGTCGAGCACTGGGTTTGGATTCCGCCGAGCTTTTTTCGCGGATATCCTCCGGCCGTGCTCCCACTGTATATCGAGCCGGAGAACGGCTGACGACAAGCAGAGACGGTGTTCGGTACGAGCAACTCGCCACACTTCATGATTCACCGGTATCAGCCGAGATGTCGTTGGTTGAGTTGCATCCGGGGCATCGGGTGGGTCCTTCGGATCGCGGACATGAGGGTTCTGAAATGGGATACGTTCTTCAGGGAAACGTGATAGTGGAGTTCGGTGACGAATCCCTTGGACTTTCGGAGGGTGACAGCATTTCTTTCAGTTCTCGCATTCCGCACCGATTGTTCAATCCGGGACCGACCGAATTCAAGGCAATATGGTATGTATCACCGCCGCATCAGGATTATTTGAGTGTCTAAATAGTGTCCGTCCGAAAAGTCCTGTTTTCGCTCGGATTGATGAAGCAAACCGGCGATTTCAGCCTAAAACGGGCGCTTCGACAGGCTCAGCGTCCGTTTTAGGGACTTTTCGGACAAGCACTAAATAGAATATCGGAGGAGATAATGGGCAAGACGATTACGGAGAAAATTTTTGAATCTCATCTGCGTGATGAACCCTTTGAGGGAACTAAAGTCCTCAATCTCGATGTAGTAATGTGCCATGAAATCACCACTCCTCCGGCCGTTGCAGATCTGGAGTGGCGCAAAAAAGACCGTGTGTTTGATGCGTCCAAAATAAAGGCGGTTATCGACCATGTTACGCCCTCAAAGGACAGCAAGAGTGCGACTCAGGCCAAAATTCTTCGCGACTGGGCAAAGCGTCACCGGTTGAAGGATTTTTTCGATGTAGGAAGCAACGGGGTATGCCATGCTCTCTTTCCGGAAAAGGGATACATTCGCCCCGGATACACGGTGATAATGGGCGACAGCCATACCTGCACGCATGGTGCTTTCGGCGCATTTGCGGCCGGCGTAGGTACGACTGATCTGGAAGTTGGAATTCTCAAGGGAGTATGTGCATTCCGGGAACCGCGCACTCTCCGGGTGAACATCACCGGTACACTCCCCCGCGGCGTCTATGCGAAAGATATCATACTTGAAGTGATCCGCACACTGACCGTCAACGGAGCCACCAATCAGGTTATCGAATTCACCGGTGCGGTAGTCACGGCAATGGATATGGAAGAGCGGATGACTCTGTCGAACATGTCGGTCGAAGCCGGTGCGACCTCCGGTCTTTGTTCACCCGATTCAGTCACTCTGGATTACCTGTGGCCGTTCATACACGATGATTACAATAACGACCGAGAACGGGCTCTTGAGGAATTCACGCGCTGGTCCTCCGATCCCGATTCTCAATATGAAAAAACTATTGAAATCGACGTGTCCGGCTTGAATCCATGTACCACAATCGGCTACAAACCCGACCAGGTTGTTCCCATTTCCGAGGCCGGGGATGTGCGTATTGATCAGGTATATATCGGTAGCTGTACAAACGGGCGAATTTCGGATCTGCGAGTCGCGGCTAAAGTAGTAAAAGGAACCCACCTGGCGTCAGGCGTTCGCGGTATCCTTTGTCCCGCAACGCCGCACGTATATCGTCAGGCAATGGAAGAGGGTATTATTGCCGCGTTCATGGATGCGGGCTATGTTGTCACGAACCCAACCTGCGGCGCCTGCCTCGGCATGTCGAATGGTGTTCTTGCCGAAGGTGAAGCGTGTGCCTCGACAACAAACCGCAATTTCAACGGGCGAATGGGCAAAGGCGGCATGGTACACCTTATGAGCCCTGCGAGTGCGGTTGCCTCGGGAATTACAGGCAAAATCACGGATCCGAGGGAGTTTCTAAGGGCCGAGTAGTTTTGTATCAGCGAAACGGTAATCGTACTCAGTGAACCCGCATAGCGGGTAAACGGTACTCAGCCCCGGTGGGGCGGTACTCGAGAATCGAAGGGTTACGCGTGTGCCGGATTTTTGAGGCTCGAGTACGAGCACCGGCCGAACTCCGCTTCGCTACACACGACCTGAGTACGAACGCAGGTTTTTCTTTTGTATATATGACTATTCTAAGGAGATAAACATGAAACAATTTGGCGGTCCGGTGCTGGTTCTGGATAGATCGGATATCAATACCGATGAAATCATTCCCGCAAAATACCTCACGGAAGTGAAGAAAGAGGCCCTGAAGCCCTACCTGCTCGAAGACCTGAACCTGGAGGGTTTCGATCCGGTGGGTCGGGAACTGAAGCAGGCGAAGGTGATTGTGACTCGCGAGAACTTCGGTTGCGGCTCTTCTCGCGAACACGCTCCCAGGGCTCTTGAAGTCAACGACATTACGACCGTTGTGGCGGTTAGCTTCGCCCGTATTTTTCGACAGAACATGTTCAACTGTGGCATGGCCGCAATTGAACTGCCCGAAAAGGATATCGATCGAATTATTGCCGAAAGTTCCAAAGGGCCGATTAGCTGTGAGGTTTCGCTAGATGACAAGGTATTGCGGTTCACCGGGGCAGAGGGTACGAAGGAAATTCCCTTTTCACTCGGCGAATTCGATGAAGCGCTTGTCCGGGCCGGGGGATGGGTGGAATTTGCCGACGCGAGGTATTGAACGCGCCCGGGTGCAATTCAATTCCCCACCGGCGGCAGAATTTAACCCAAGTTTCGCAATCAACTCACGGCATTATGCGTAAGCTGTTGCACGATCTTAACTTAGAAAAATGCTCAAGGTATCTCCCCGGATACCCCTGCGCTTTTTCTAAGTCAATCTCGCACAACATCTTACGCATACTGCTCGTTCTCGACTGCGAAACTTGGGTTAACCCAGGTTTCGCAATCAACTCACGCATTCGGCGGGGAGGGTCGGCGGACTATATCATAACCAGACCAGTATGATTGCAGGTCAATTCAGAAATCGAGCCCCGTGCTGGGCCTTTACGACTGAAGGCCAAATATGCAAAGTAGTGTCTGTCCGAAAACTACCCGGTCATCGAGTCCCGAATTGACTTCGGGAAGATGAACCGGCTAATTCGACGCTGAAACGGGCATTTCCCCGATATGCTATCGGGACTCAATGTCCGTTTCAGGGAGTTT
>CAYFVL010000194.1:0-11629 GCA_964346405.1 uncultured Fibrobacterota bacterium | reverse complement strand
AGTGCCTGTCCGAAAACTCCCTGAAACGGACATTGAGTCCCGATAGCATATCGGGAAAATGCCCGTTTCAGCGTCGAATTAGCCGGTTCATCGAGTCCCGATGTTAATTCGGGACTCGATGACCGGGTAGCTTTCGGACAGATACTAATTAGTGCTTATCCTGAAGATCAGTACTGCACAGGACACCGGAAGGCGCCTTTCGGCTGCGAAACCCGGGTTAATTGACCTGCCCTCATCGGACCGCTGTGCCGAGTCGATAACTCGGCACGACCTGACCTCAACCACAAAATTATTATCGAATAAAGCTGTGCCCAACACACCAATTGGTGCCCGGGCCATGAAAAAGAGGCGGATTTCTACAGGGAAATCACATCGCTTACGGAACGACAGCCGTAACATTCTCCGGTTCTTCGCGAGGAGAAACTTCAATTCGAACCCGGATCGTTTTGGGAGTTTTAACCGTTGCGGTTACGCCTTTCGGTGGAATGAGTTTTAGATTCCTATATACTGTGGAACGTATGTCCTTCAGGGAAAGGACCTCGGTGGGTATATGGGAGATCTTGCCCCAGGTGTCGGCATCGACCTCAACCTGAACCGTATCGGTAAGGGGAACGATTCGAAAACTCAAATCACCGTCGGCGCTATCGGTACGTACTTTCACCGGTAGTTCCATTTCCGATTTCTTTGAAGTGTGGAACCGGATCACATTCGGTTCAATGCGGCCGACAACCAGGCCTTGTGGTAACGGTATATCCTCCGGCGTAAGAGGAATATCGTTTTCCCCCGGCTCCACCTTCGCCAGGTCTACCGTCAATATCGGGTCCACCCCGCTCATGGGAAAACTCCGTTCCGGGCCACTGAGCGTCACCTGAGCTTCGGTCGGAAGAGAAGGTTCGATAATCCATTCCGAGGGAACGTTGCGATACTCTATAGGAACGGAAACCGTTTTGAACACGGTTTCGACACGATAAGCGAAAATCAGCCAGAGAAGAAACGCGATACCCAGAGAGCCGGCTTTCAAACCGAAATTGGTTCTCATCCAATCAAGAACACCCCGTTGCTTTGCCGGTTGCGATTCATTGCGATGATAGAAATCCAGTATTCGCCGCTTCAGGGTTGCCGATGAGTCTATCAGCTTGAGTTTGCCGTCGTGTGCAATTGACACCGTCCCATGTTCTTCAGATACAATGAGCGCCATCGAATCACACAATTCCACAAGGCCAAGAGCAGCGGTATGCCGTGTTCCGTGACGTCCTACTTCACGAAGATTGTTCGAAAGCGGCAACAGAACCCCAAATCTCGTAATAATACCGTTGTCGAGCAGAACCGCCCCGTCATGTCCGGGTGAATGCTCATCGAATATGCTGTACAGAAGTGCATAACTGGGTTTTGCATCAGCGGCAACTCCGCCACGAACATGTCTTTCGATTGCTTCGCTTCCCTGCAGAACAATCAGCGCACCGATCTTGTCTTCGGCCATTGCCTTGACAGTCTCAACCAGTTCATCGACAAAGCCGGTATCTCCCGGCACCCGCGGACGAAAACCACCCGGCCGCCAGGAGGCAAGGTGCTCAAATGTTCTTCGGATATCGGGCTGGAAAATAATGACCAGGACCACCAAAGCGGCGGCTATACCGGCCTGAAACAGCATCGCGCTGAGATACATATTCAACGCCTGGGTAAGAACATACAGACCGGCGATTGTTCCGAGAGCTATTGCAAGCGATCGCGAGGCACGTCTCCGGAACCAAACAAGGAAAAGGTATATGATAAGACCAATGACGAGAACATCCAGTACGTCGGCCGATCGGACGTTTGAGAGAAACTGTTCTATCTGCGAAATAATGGTTCTTCTCATTCGGCCCTTCTTCCTCACCGGGTGAACACAACGGTGCCCATCCATTGTAATGTGCGAAATGTATGCCGGATATCATCACCATTGAGTGAATAACCGACAAGTCGCTCTCGGGGGAAATGTCTTCTCCGGGTTTTCCGCGATATTCAATTTACCCGCCGGGGCGCCCAAAAGGAGAAATAGCCCGAGCTTCGCAATATTTCGATCCAGTTGCGGAAAGATTGTCGAAGTCGGGTCGAGCTGGGGAATACGGGATAGAAAAGGTTCAGGAGTGAAAGAGAAAAGCGGTTCGTGCCGGGTCCGGTTGAAGCATGAGTGAAATTCTACACAGTTTCAGGCCAGGCATTACTCAGTGTCCGTCTGGAAACTATGCGTTCACTGAGCGGAGCGGTACTCTGTGTCCTTTTCCGGGGGGGTTCGGACGGATAAGACTTGTTAATGAATCAGTCTACCTCGAGCGCCACATCGGTCCGTTCCGCTACAATTCCGATTTCATTTGCATTCTGATGGCCAGACTCCCTCAGGGAATCGAGTACCCGATCCGTCTTCTCGGGCGGCGCACACATCAGCAGCCCGCCGGAGGTCTGCGCATCGAGCAATATCATACGGATGTTATAGTCCAGGCTTGAAAAAAAACGGGTTTCATTTTCAACAAAGCTCTGATTCCGAAAACAGGCCCCGGGGATGCATCCCAAATCGACCAGGTCGTACGCACCGTCCAGCAGAGGCACCCGTCTCCCGTCGATGCGAATGGTCACCCCCGATGCCCGGGCCATTTTGAGAGCATGACCCAGGAGACTGAATCCAGTGACGTCGGTGGCACATCGAACACCGAATTTCCGCATCACTTCTCCGCCCTCTTTATTCAACTGCATCATGTACCCGAGTGCCTTCCGATAATGGGATTCCTCGGCCTCTCCTGTACGCGCTCCGGCAACAAGCACGCCCATACCTACAGGCTTTGTCAGGATCAGTCGATCCCCCGGCAGCGCTCCCGCATTTGTAATAATCTTGTCGGGATGTACCGTGCCGGTCACCGCCAGGCCGTACTTAGGGGGGTAATCATCAATAGTATGTCCACCGACAATAACCGCACCTGCTTGCGTAACCATATCCTGACCACCACACAAGATATCTTTCAAGACCTCGAGCGGTATCCTCGATGAAGGAAACAGTACGAGATTCAAAGCGGTGATTGGAATCCCTCCCATTGCGTACACATCGCTCAGAGCATTAGCTGCCGCGATTTTCCCGAATTCGTAGGGATCGGAACAGATGGGGGTGAAAAAATCCGTGGTCTGCACCAGCGCCACCTCATCGGATATCCGGTAGACTCCGGCATCATCGTGTGTTTCAATGTCCACCAGAAGATTGGGGTGGTTTACCGCGGGAAGACCGGCAAGAGCCGCCGCCAGTTGGCCGGGAGGCAGTTTGGCGGAGCAGCCGCCGTATTCCACCGTTGTAAGAAGATCGAAACTCATTGGAATCCTTTTTCTTTTCGATAAAAAGCAACTTCAAGTTCCGCGCGATCGCATCGAGACGCAATTCGTGGCTCATCGTCGGCATCGATCTCCAGTGCCATTCCGCACTCGGACGAAATCTCCTTGGGAACAGGCACTATCTGATACTGGATCCCCTCTTCACGGCACATCCGTTCCGCTTTCATGACCCGATGGACCGATTGAAACAGACAGAGCGACTTAGCCATATCCTTACCGTATCTCCGCAAGTGCGCGAATGAGGTACTCAAAATCTCCGACGGTATGATATGGTCCGGGCGAGATCCGCACGGTTCCCGAAAGGGTTCCCAGCGTTTTGTGAGCCAACGGAGCACAATGGAGCCCTGTTCGGGTCTCGATCCCGAAGGAATCATACAGCATCCTGCCGGCCTGAGACGAACTCAGACTTTCGTGCACAAGTGAAAACAACTCTCCCTGCGAATCAACGGAACCGCCCTTTAGTACGTGCCACTGCGGGAAAGACCCAATCTCAGTGAGCATCGCCAGAAATTGATCATACGTATGTTGCGGGACCGGTCTGTTCCCAAGTGCCGCGCCCAGTCCGAAAATACCGGCGATATTCTGAGTTCCAGCCTCGAACCGATCCGGCACAAATGAGGGCATGTCAAGGCTTTCGGATCGACTGCCGGTTCCCCCGTATATCAGCGGTGCAAGTGTATCGGGATTCCGCACAAACAAACCCCCGGTCCCGGTCGGTCCCAGAAGCCCCTTGTGCCCCGTGAAAATTACGAAATCCAGACCCGCGTCGTCCGCCCCGACAGGATTTTTGCCCAACGATTGAGCGGCGTCGACAAGCAAAGGGACTTCCCCAAGAACCTGTTTGATCCGCGCCACCGGTGGCGCCACTCCGTTCACATTGCTCTGTGCACATACAATCGCCAGAGAGCAGCCTTTGCAAAGTGGGGTTTCCATACGCTCGGGGATCACGCAACCGCATTCGTCGTGCGGCATGATTTCGTACGATGCCCCCCGAGCCTTACATAGGGCCGACAGCGGACGCATAATAGCATTATGCTCCAAAGGTGAAACAAGGATATGGGCTCCCGAAGTCACCAGCGAATGCAGCACGACATTCGCCGCGGTCGTGGCATTGGGAGTGAACAGCACATTCTCCGATTTCTCCGTCCCGAGAAATTGGGCGAGAGCCCAACGCGTATCCTCAACGCCCCGAGCCGTTTCAAATGCGCGACCATACGCGCTGCGTCCGTACGGTCCGCCGATTTCGTTCAGACTACGAGTAACCGCCGCGGCAACTTCGGGCGGTTTGGGAAAGGATGTCGCCGCGTTATCGAAATAGGTGTTATTGGTCGGTTCTGTCATGGTATCCAGGGCGAAATGTCAGTTTGAGGGCTCAAAACAGCAATTATGGTAAATGGTATGGAAGTGCTTCCATCGAAATTCTCATTTGTCACTCCAGGAAACCGGCATGGGTGGATACGTTGCCGGTAGCCTCTCAGGGCGTAATCACGTGCCCCGCGCCGGCAAGTGCCTGGAGAATATCGTACATATTGGAAATAATTCCGGCACCGACCGCTTCCTTTTTTTCATAGAAATCCAGACAGGTACCACATACCAGGATTTTCACCCCGAGTGACTCAAGTTTTCGCAGCGGCTCGATGACCGGCGAATTCTTGAGCGCCAGAAAAATGCCGCTATTATAGAACACGATAATCTCCGGCAACGGCTCGACATCTTTGATAGTGTTGACAAAGGCTTTAGCCAGAAGTATCCCCAGTTCTTCGTCGCCCATTCCCATTGTGTTCCCGCGGAAACAGACGGCATGCCGTCGCGCGGGCCCGGTTACGCAGTACGCTTGGGCATCGGGATGCGACAGTTCTCGTTCGGCCCCCTTGACCACTTCCAGAGTGAACACGTCCCCGGTTTGGCGAATATCAACCATGGCGCCATTGTCCTTGAGAAAGCGCTCAACGTTATCTTTCGATGTTGCGTTATCTACTTCGACGATTACTCTCTCACCGGGGGCGAGGTCTTTCAACGCCTTTTTAGTGAGAATCAGGGGCTGAGGACACAGCATACCTTTCGCATCAACCACGTGCTCTCCCATACTACCTCCAGAAGTGTTCAAATTTTGCCGGCCTCCACAGGCCGCATGCGTTCGGTTCGATCACCGAGTGCCGGCGACTACAGACTCTAAAGAATATAAGTGAAAACCGGTTGTTCCGGGCTGCCGCATCTGCCGGCGCCTTCGAAACGCTTCCCTGTGATTACAGGCTGCAATCTTCCGGCAAGTTGAAAAACATGCGGGACTCGACCGCAGATATCACCCGATGCACTCAACTTCCGGGCCTATCCAGTAAGATTTATGTTCCTCGCCTGAAACAGCCAACAATTGCGTACGAGTATCCGATTTCACTTTCGACCCCTGTTTAACTAATTAAACAGGGGTGGCGTCAATGGCAATTCTCCACCCGCGTGGTGTATAATTGGTTCTGGTGTAAACCCGACACCCACTTTCATGTGTGGTTGCCGACAACCACGATGAGTCCCTCGGTTTCGGCAGAGTAATCGGTCTTCGGATTGTAGTACCCTCTTTCATAGGATCCATACCACTGATCGGGCCCCTGTTCTCTCTGCTCGATGCTCTTTTCATCTTCAGAGAGGACCGAAAATGTATTCACGACCACCTGGCCGGCACAAAGGTTGTGCGAGTCGGCGCTTCGACACCCGCGGCCCCAGACACAGGATATGCATGAATCTGCCCACTGCGCCCTCGAAAGCGGGCACTTCGGCTCCGTTTTCGAGGTTGGCGTCGAAAAAGACCGTTCGTGCCGATCCCGCCCGACGCATAGCCGTCAAGCTTTTTTCCATTTTCGTTTTTCCTCCGCTCACCACCCAAACAGTTTTCCCGGAATCGATAACCCATCGTCGATTTAACCCAGTTGGCCCGCCGACCCGGGACATTTCGCGTAAACTATTGAAATATCGTACTTTATCCCGACCGATAAATACTATCCAGCACAACATCATACCCATACAGCTTAGTTTCGACCACAAAACCGGAGCCGGGACTCCGGCCGGGATAAAAACATGAAAACGTCCCGCTGGTGTATGGAGCGAGTATTTGCTCGAATAGTTCAGTTGCCGGCATGCACTTTGCGGTTATGCGAGATCCTGAAAGTTTCCCGGTTTGGCACAAGCGAAAGGATGGCGATATGGATACACCAGCCGTCAAAGAGATTACGACCTCAAAGGTCTGGTTCTGCAATGCAACCGACTGTTCCTACAACGCTCGCGAAAAATGTCATGCGGTTGCCATCACGATAGGAAATGCCGAGGGTACTCCCTACTGTGATACGCGAGTTCATGGGAAAACAAAAGCGGGAGTCGAGCAGGCTGAGGGGCTGGTCGGTGCGTGCAAAGTGGATGACTGCATTTTTAATGAAGCCCTGGAATGTGTCGCACGCGGCGTCAGAATCAAGAATCTCGAAAACAATGTAGAATGCCGAACCTTTCGGCGGCGCATATGAAACACGGATCGGGATTTGATTAGTGGCCGGAATCCGTAACACACATAATACCCCACTCGAAAAAGCCTGAGCCACATACTATTATCGGTTCGGAGGCCGAACGCACATTACGATCGATATGGGGGGATGCAACCGGATGTAGAATGCGCAACATCCCTCTGAGACAAGAAACAGCACGTAAGAAGGCTTGATGTTTTGAGAAGTCGGAGCATACACTGACAATGGATAAACACAGACCGGACCGCCGCACTGGATCGTGCACGGTTCCGAAGTGGAGGGGGATTGCATGCGTGCACAGAGAACCGTCGGGTTACCCGGGAAACAAAACTCGCGAATGGTTGTACACGATCCGGAACCCTTGCGAGAAAGCTCTTCGGCCCGGCTAAAGAAATCGGAGACCGAAAACAATTCGATACTCTTCTTGAATCGCAAAAGCTCCGGTTCAAGGGAGAGACAGCTTCTCATCGATGGAATCCGCTCTCTTGAGAACAAGGTGCGAAAGGTATTCGACGATACCGAAAACTCATGAAACTTACCGCGAAGGCCGTACTCGGCTTCTTGAAAGATATTTTCGCCGAATGGAGTAAGGATCAGGCTTGGCTGTATGCCGCGGCTCTATCCTATTATACGGTGTTTTCACTCGCTCCGATTCTGATTATTGCACTCGCGGTGGTCGGTTTCTTTTTCGACCGATCGGCAGCCACGGGAGAGATAACATCACAGATACGGTCTCTGGCAGGTGATGAAGCGGCACAATTCGCCGGACAGGTTATAGCGCAGATTGGCGACCCCAAACAGGGCATTACGGCAACCATCATAGCCATCTTTACAATCATGCTCGGGGCCTCCGGAGTGTTCTTCCAACTCAAGAATGCTCTTGACCGGGTGTGGGGAGTTGAACCACGTAAAGACAAAGCAATCCTGAACATCGTCAAGGCACGCCTGGTCTCATTCGGGTTTGCCCTCGCTACCGGATTTCTGCTCCTCGTTTCTCTTGTGATCAGTGCGGGACTTGCCGCGGTGACGCGCTACTTTTCGGAGTTCCTCCCTGGTGCGGGTTTCCTCTGGCAAGCCATTAATGTCGTCGTATCTCTTACTGTCATAACTTTCCTTTTCGGCATGATATTCAAGATCATCCCCGACGCAATCATTCGCTGGCGCGACGTCTGGGTCGGAGCATTTGTGACATCGGTCCTGTTCAACATCGGCAAATACCTGATTGGTGTCTACCTGGGACAGGCCACTATCGGATCGGCCTACGGCGCCGCCGGATCGCTCGTCGTATTCCTTGTATGGATTTACTATTCGGCCCAGATACTTTTTCTTGGCGCGGAATTTACAAACGTATACGCTCGAAAGCTGGGGCACCGGATTCAATCTATAAACGAAGTTGTGGAAAGGCGGGATGACGGATGACGGGGATCAACCTCAATCCGAATTCCAACTTAGCCCAAGTTTCGCAGTACCGGAGAGATACCTTGAGTCCCGCCCGGCGGGACCGTGAGTCGGCTGCGAAACTTGGGCTAAGGAGTCGTAACGGAATAAAGTCTCCAGAAATCGCGAAAGATATCAGGTCGGCTTTCGAGGCGCTTGTGCAGGGACATATTGGATACAGTAGCCGACAAACCCACGATTGGCCATTGAGTCCCGATGTTAAATCGGGAAAAAGTAATGGATTTGACCTGCGTACGGTATCTTATGCCGCAATACAAAGAATACTCTTCTTCCGTCAAAAGCGGGCTCAGGGATTATGGCCCTGACAAGCAATGAAGAAAGCCGGACTGAGATCAAGCGAGAATGGAGATATCATTTCGTGACGACTCCTTACTTCGTGCCGGCGACGACCAGTCGCGACGGGCATACGCGATGAACCTGAAGAACACCGCCGAGCCCGGCTTGTTGGATGAGAGCTTTCATTTCCGGCGGAGTGAAAGCGTTTCGAATTGACATGCGACCGTCGGAGAATGCAAAACTTCCGTAAAATACGACAGACGAAAGGATGGTCCATCCGATATAGGCCGACAATGCACGATGGAGGTCGTTGATCAGGAGGCCATGTGCGGCAAGGCGCCATGTTCGTCCCAGAAATTCCGCGACATCCGAATCATTCAGGTGATGCAAAAAATGATTTGAATAAACATAATGGATTGGACTTTCCCGATCGTCCAGATACTTCCAGTCCGATTCCAACACCTTGACCCAGGGATCCCGGGCACAGGCTGATCGTGCGAACGCGGTGATCCGGGGATCGTAGTCGACGGCGAGAACCCGGACCGACAAGCCGGCTTTGCGACACGCCGAGGAAATCCAAAGCGCGAAATCGCCTCCCCCGGCCCCGATTTCGGCAACCGTGTACTCGACCTTTCCTCGTCGAAGCATGTCTTTTATGATGTATTGTCGGAATAACACGCGCGACCGATTGATCGTGGCGTTCAGTATGGCAAACTGTCTAAGCGTTCGGTACAACGACGGTGTATCTCCCGAGAAGTCATCCATCTTTTCCGATTCGTGGCCACGGCGGCGCAGATCCGGAACACCAAGTCGTGAAAAAAACGATTTTCTATATTCGCCGCAAGGTACAATCATGCAATCACCTTTTCCATTGATAACGGATAGAACAAATGAATAATTCCTTTCTTGTGTCGATACGCGATTCTCTTGCTGAAAAAGCCACCAAAAGAGCTTTGAATAAGCGGCTGTTTGCGGTAGTTGCGCCACGGTATCAAACCGCCACCCGTATTTTGTCCTTGTGGCGTGATCAGCATTGGAAACGAGAGCTTACCTCCATGGTCTGTCGGCATGCCCCCCTAATGGTCGTAGACCTGGCCTCGGGAACCGGGGATATAGCGATCATGCTTTCAGAACAACTTCCGGCCGCTTCCATTCTAGCCCTGGACCTCTCCCCCGACATGTTGGAGGTTTTCCGTGGCCGTCCAAATTCGGACCACCTTCACGCATCACTGGGCGATATGGGACAAATGTGTGTGAAAAACCGTTTCGCCGACGTCGTTACCGGAGGATATGCTCTTCGAAATGCCCCCGACCCGGCCGCCACTATCGAAGAGATCCATCGGATACTCAAGTCGGGCGGCAAGGCGTTCTTTCTTGAGTTTTCGCGTGCTCCCAATCGCGCGCTATGGCTTCTCGAATACACGCTCCTGAAACTGTGGGGTGGTTTCTGCGGCACTCTTTTTCACCGAGACCATCGCGTTTACGGATACATCGCTGAAAGCCTGAGAGGATATCCCGACAAAAAGGAACTCCATGCGCTATTTGCAGCAAAAGGCTTTCGGGTCACCGATTCACGAATGCGAATGTTCGGCATGGTCGAACTGCTCGAAGTCGATAAACTGTAGCCCAGCCCAGGTTTCGCAGTCGATATCGTTCACCAATTTGCGTCCCGCTCGGGGGGAACGTGAGTCGGCTGGGAAACGTGGGCACGGACCGTGAGATATATTACCCGCTGTTTTGCAGCAACAGCCCATGTACCGCCATTCCCGCGCCGAACGCAACCATCAGGAGATACTCATCCGAGCCGATACCACGCGCAACCGCCTCCTCGAGTTCGAACAGGACTGTCGGGGAGGACATATTTCCGAATTGGGACAGGGTGGAGCGTGATAAATCCATATCCGCATCCGACAGCCCAAGCCCTTCCTGGATGTTGTCCAGGATTTTCGCGCCGCCGGAATGTATCAGCCAGTGTGAAATATCGTTTTTTCCCAGAGAGTTTTGCGACAGCAGCCCACCCACGAAAGGAGGTATCAGCTCGCCGACTATTTTAGGAAGCTGTGGTGTCAGGCGATTATGTAGTTGGCCGCCTTTGTAGGTATATCGTATGTCGTCCCGATATTCGGGAGCGAACAGTCGTTTGCCGTCCAGAAACTCCAACCCGTTACTCTCTTTCCAGACAACCGCTGCGGCCGCTCCGTCTCCAAAAATGGCGTTGGATACGATAAGGCTGATATCGTTGCCCATCTGGTAGGTAGCCGTACAGATTTCGACTGAAACAGAAAGTGCAACCCCTTCGTCTTCAGCCGCGATCATATCCCCGGCGGCTTGAAGATTGGGGACCGCTCCCGCACATCCGCTCCCAACCAGATCATGTACTTTTGTCGAATTCGAAAGACCAAGCCGTTGGACAAGATAGGTGCCGATCCCCGGACAAAGATACCCAGTACAGGTATTGACCACCAGGACGCGAACATCCCGGGGCCCCACCCCGGCATTTTCCATTGCCCGGGTTGCCGCGCCCACCGCAAGATCGACCGACCATTTCGTGAATCGCTCCATGCGTACATCAGGGTCTTCGTTCTTGAGCGACAACAGTTCTTCCGGCCCCGCAACGGACAAATGCCGTTTTCGTATGCTCGGGTGCGCCAATACCTTCTTCAGCACGTCAAAGCTTCGCGGTGAAAGCTCATTTTCGTAATACATGTCGACAAGTCTGCCGACTTCCTGCTGATCGATACTAAAATCCGGAACTGCTGTTCCCACGGAACCAATTCGCACAGGTGAACTCAATTGTCTGGTCAATGCTACTCCCATCAGCCGATTAGCGTGTTTCTTCGAATATCTAGCAAAAACCAGGCCGTTGCCGAGCCTGAATTTGAATTGCTTTAATTAAAGGAAATCCTAACCCAGGTTTCGCAGTCGAGAACCGCCGTACCGAGCGGAGCGCCGTATTGCGCTGCACTGAGCGGTGTCGAAGTGAGCGGAGCCGAAATGCCGAGGCGATGTCCCGAGCGGAGCCGAGGGATAGAGCA
>CAYFVL010000193.1:0-11649 GCA_964346405.1 uncultured Fibrobacterota bacterium | reverse complement strand
TTTCGGCTTCGCTCACTTCGACACCGCTCACTTCGACACCGCTCAGTGCAGCGCAATACATCGCTCTGCTCACTTCGACACCGCTCAGTGCAGCGCGGTAGGGCGTCTCTCGACTACGAAACTTGGGTTAGGTTAAATCATTTGGAGAAGAGTCTGAAGAGCTGAGGCGCCCTCTGGATATCGTTGAAGGTTACATAAAGAAAGAGCATTATGAAAAGGATTATCGCCACTTTGTTTATGAGTAATTGTGCCTTGAGTGAGAGTGGCTTGCCGCGGATGCCTTCGAGAGCAAGGAACATCAGTTGGCCCCCGTCGGTTATTATGAGCGGCATGAGATTGAGAACCGCCAGATTTATTCCGATCAGGGCCATGAAATCGAGTATTGCGGCGAAGCCTCCAAGGGCCACCGTACCGGACATTTGGACAATGCCTATGGGTCCCGCAAGCTGTCTGGGAGAAACATTACGCGAAATCAACTTGGATATGACATCAAAAATCATGGTGGTGTAATCCCACGATTTTGCCAAAGTCATGGGCACAGCCGAAACAGGGCCGTATTGGACTGTTTTTGTGGGAGGGCTTTCGACGCCGATTCCGATCATGGGTCGGTTGTACCCCGCGTCATACTCTGGCGATGCGGTGAGCGTAACAATTCGGTCCCCACGTTCGACTTCCACATTGAGGGGGGAAGATGCGGTGTCGTAATCCGCAACGATAAAGGAAAATTCATACCAGGAATCTATCGGTTCTCCATTCACGGAGAGTATTCTGTCACCTGCTTTGAATCCGGCTTCGGCACCGGCTTTCCCGGAAGGGACCGACCCCACGACTGCCGGTAGGGGAGGCATAAGCCCATATCGGTCCTCCAGCCCGCCGGAGAGAGTCCCAACGTCAATGATGGTCCTTTGCGTTACACTATTACGCACATACGTGACCGGAAAGGATGTACCGCTTTGATTGACGGTCTGAATAACATCATCCCATGACTCGATCGGTTCACCGGCGATAGAAACGATACTGTCGCCGGCCGCCAGGCCCGCCCGTGCTCCCGCCAGTGAATCGACGACTCCACCTATAACGGGACGTTCGAGGTAGGCCTCACGACTAACTCCGATCATGAATGCGATCCAAAGGAAAAGAGCTGCGAATACCAGATTGAAGAAGGGGCCGGCAACCGAAACTGTTGCCCGGTGCCGGATCGGGCGCTCCGCAAATTCATCGGGATCCGCTTCGTGTTCATCCTCAGGGTGCTCACCTGCCATATGCACATACCCGCCGAACGGTATTACACTGATTCGGTATTCGGTTTCGCCTACCGTTTTTTTCAGAATGGGACGACCAAATCCGATTGAAAAGGCAAGTACACGTATTCCCAGAAGCTTGGCTGCAATGAAATGGCCAAGTTCATGTATCAGGACCAGTATGCCGAGAACAATGAGTCCGACGGCGAGAGTTCTTATGAGTAACAGAAAATCCATTATGTTTTGAACCGTAAAGGAAAGAATGAAAAGGAATATCCGGTAACCGTCCGGAAAAGAGTTGTTAATTTTTGCATTTTTAAACTACAGCCGAATCACGATATTCTGCATCACCTTTCTCGAATAGTATCGTTCATGATAAAGTTTTGGCCCGTTCTATCGTGGCATTTCTTGTTTGCAGGTCAATTTCCTCTACGGCTTCAATCGATGAACATGGCTTTGATTCGTGTTCGTGCATCGCACGGTATATGAGATCACTAATGCCCTCGAATTCCACCAGGCCCTTGAGAAACAGCTCAACCGCGATTTCGTTTGCCGCATTGAGAACCGTGGGCATCGTTCCACCTTCTCTGCCCGCCTGAATGCAAAGTGCAAGCCCCGGAAACCGTGACGCATCGGGTGCGGTAAATGAAAGAGAACCAATTTTTGTCAGGTCCAATCGTGTATTGGGCAGACCCAGGCGTTCGGGATATGTGAGAGCATATTGGATAGGAAGCTCCATATCCGGCACTCCGCATTCCGCCAGCACCGCTCCATCGTTGAATACCACCATTGAGTGTACAATCGACTGAGGGTGAATCACGACTTCGAGTTTGTCATAGGAGACGCGAAACAGATGATGTGCCTCAATGAGCTCAAATCCTTTGTTGACGAGAGTTGCCGAGTCGATGGTGATTTTCTTGCCCATGGCCCAGGTTGGGTGATCCAGAGCGCGTTCTGGGGTTATCGAAGAAAACTCTTCACGGGGAAGATCACGAAATGGTCCACCCGAAGCCGTCAGGATGAGTTTTTCTACCGAGCATATGTCCTCACCATTGAGACACTGGAAAATGGCGGAATGCTCGCTGTCAACGGGAATAAGGGATCCACTGCCGTTATCGATAAGTTCATTGATCAGCTCCCCTCCGACCACAAGACTTTCTTTATTCGCGAGAGCAACTCGTTTGCCTCGCTTCAGGGCCGCGACAGTCGGACGCAAACCGACGGAGCCGACCAATGCATTCAGAAGAATATCGAAATCGAGATCTTGAACAATTCTTTCCAGTCCCGCAAAGCCTTCGTACACCTGAACCGAGCGAAACCGTTCGCGAGAATTTCTCAGAGCGTCCGGAGATCCGATACATACGGCTTCCGGTTGAAATTCCCCGATCTGCTCCGCGAGTGATTCCACCCGGGTGTTGGCGGCAATGCCGACCAAAGAAAAGCGGTCGGGGAAACGTCGGATGCAGTTCAGTGCACTGGTACCGATAGAACCGGTAGAGCCGAGAAGCAAAACTTTCATGTACTACCCGATGGCTTTCGTCAGAACCAATAAGTACAAATTAAGGACCGGTGCGGTGAAAAACAGGCTGTCGAAACGGTCGAGTATGCCGCCGTGGCCGGGAATAATGTTGGAGGCATCTTTAACATGAAAATTACGTTTCATAAGAGAAACGACAAGGTCGCCAAGTTGAGCGAATGCGCCGACAATGACACCGGCCAGCGCACCGAAAACCAGGGGATATCGGGGGGCGGCGAAAAAGTGCCAACCCAATGTCATGACCGTAATTGAAGCAAAAAGACCGGCTATACTTCCCTCAACGGTTTTGCGCGGGCTGATCCGACTGAAATGGTGTGTTCCCAGATATTTGCCTGCAAAATATGCGGCCGTATCGCACAAAAATACCGATGCGAGTACGGTTATGAGCCCCATTTGTGACAGCATGGGATTCTCGAATTGCCGAGGGAAAACCGATTGCATCGGCTCTCGATAGAGATAGATCAGTGAATGAACGGCTATCGACAGGAATACCATCCCACTGAATAGAAGACTCGCACGTTTCCATCTGCCGGTGTTTTTGCCCCAGAATATGGCTTCCACCGCTACAATTAACAGAAGAATATAGGTGTCATAAAGATTGCTGAGAGACAGGGGCGGAAAAACGTAGGAGAGAATACCATATCCAAGCCATATGTAAGATAGCCAGAATCCGTTTCGGGGATACGATATCGAAAGCATATTAAGGTATTCCGATGCGGCCACGAACAGGAGTATGATGGACATCAGAACCCCTGGATAAATTTGAACCTCGGGATTCATGTTAAGGGTGTCGGCAACGGTCTCTGGGATAAGTGTCAATCTGGAATTCACCAGCCACCATCCAAGCGGAGCCGCCCACGCTGCAAAAAGCAGTCTTTTCTGGAGATTGGAACTCATTCCGAAGTGTCCACCCTTCCGAATCGACGTTCTCTGCGACTGAAATCGTTCAATGCATCCATTAGACAGTCCTGGTCGAAATCCGGCCAAAGGGTGTCGGTCATGTAGAGTTCGGCATATGCAGCGTGCCAGAGAAGAAAGTTGCTGATTCTTTTCTCCCCGCCGGTACGGATTATAAGCTCGGGACTTGGAAAATTGCTGCTGCTGATGTATTTGGCAAACATGTCTTCGTCTAGTTCGTCTATAAGAGCGGGGTTTTCCGAGGCGTCTCGAGCGAATCCGCGTGCAGCTTCTACAATTTCGGCCCGTCCGCCGTAGCTGATCGCCAGAATGAGGTTGAGCCCGCTGTTCCCTTCGGTTTCGGCGATTCCTTTCAGAAGCTCTTCCCGTGTGCGCTCGGGAAGTTTTCCAAGATCACCGATTGCGTGAAGACGGACGTTGTTCTCGTTGAGGCTGGTGATTTCTCGCCGGATCATTTCGACAAGAAGGTCCATGAGCAGTCGTACCTCTTTGGGAGGACGAGACCAGTTTTCGGCCGAGAATACATAGATAGTCAGGTATTCAAGTCCAAGACGACCGCCGGCACGTACAATTTCACGTGTTGCGTTGGTACCTGCCCGATGTCCCATTGTGCGAGGCATCCCTTTATTTCGGGCCCAACGTCCGTTGCCATCCATTATTATGCCGATATGCTTAGGTAATTTCATAAGTTGTGTTGGCCGATATATTCGTAAGACTTGACCCGACTTTGGGAGTCCTGTTGTTCGCAAAAAACGGCCCAATTTCACATGTCACTGAGCGTCACTGGAAGTGTGCCGGCTGCGTACACTCACCGGCACACTGAACCTTTATATGCCGGCAAATTCTGTCCTGTGGGGACAAAACTTACTACGGTAGCATAAAATACATTTTTCGACACGTCCGGAAAACGAAAACCCCCTCGGGGAGGGGGTTTTTAAATATATCGAAAGGTTTCCGTGCGCAGGAATGGCTGCTAAACCTCCAGAATTTCTTTCTCTTTGAGGCTCAACAACTCATCGATATTGGCAATGTAATCGTCGGTGAGTTTCTGAATATCTTCCATGCCTTTTTTCTGCATGTCCTGAGTTATATCCTTGTCCTTTTCAGCTTTTTTGAGCTTTTCATTTGAGTCGCGTCGGATATTGCGAACTGCAATTTTAGCGTCTTCACTCATTTTTTTGCTGGTTTTGACCAGCTCTTTGCGTCGTTCTTCGCTTAAGGCCGGGATAGGAAGACGAATAAGGTTTCCGTCGTTCTGCGGATTAAGCCCCAGATCCGACGACTGAATGGCTTTTTCAATAGGGCCGATCATCGTCTTCTCCCACGGCTGAATCACAAGCATACGGGCTTCCGGAACGGAGACGTTCGCCACCTGGTTGATCGGCATCGGTGAACCATAGTAATCAACCATGACTCCTTCGAGCAGGGAAGGACTCGCTCGACCTGTTCGCACGCGCGAGAAATCCCGTTTGAGGCTTTCGACCGTCTTGTCCATGCGTGTGGAGGTCTCTTGTTGTATTGATTCCAGCGTTACCATCTTATTCCCCTTTCGTTACAGTAGAACCTACAGTTTTCCCCTCGATACACTTGCGGAGGTTACCCGGTTCCATAAGTTTGAAAACAACGATTGGGATATGATTGTCCATGCAAAGCGCAAAAGCCGCCGGATCCATAACTCTGAGATTCCGTCTAAGCGCTTCGGCATGAGATATCGTATCGATTTTCCTGGCATCGGGGTTGTGTGCCGGATCGGAATCGTAGACTCCGTCGACTTTTGTAGCTTTAAGAAGCACGTTTGCGCCGATCTCCGCGCAGCGCAAAGCCGCCGCGGTATCGGTGGTGAAGAACGGATTTCCCGTGCCACCGGCGATAATCACAATTCGCCCACTGGAAAAGTGCTCTTCAGCTCTGCGGCAGGTAAACAGCTCGGCCACTTTTTCCATTTCAACCGCGGTAAGAACTCGAGCGTCCATACCGTTTCTTGTAAGAACGTCGGCCACCATCAGTGAATTCATAATTGTGGCCAGCATCCCGACGGTGTCGCCTGTGGTCCGATTTATTCCCTGGGCGGCTCCCGCAACACCGCGAAACATATTGCCGCCGCCGAGCACAATTCCGATTTCGGTACCCAACTCATGAATGGCCTTTATCTCGCCGGCTACCCAGTTCAGCACCGATGCATCGATGCCGAATCCTTTATCGCCGGCGAGGGCTTCGCCGCTGAGCTTGAGGAGTATGCGCTTGTAATCAGGCACTATTCCTCGGCCCCAACTTCGTAACGCACAAAGGTTCGTACCGAAATGGTAGTACCGGTTTCCTTTTCGGTGGCTTTGATTCTATCGGTAACCGACAGATCGGGATCCTTCACAAACGCCTGATCCATAAGCACGATTTCTTTGTAGAACTTGGCCAGCTTACCTTCGACAATTCTATCCCAGATCTTTTCCGGTTTCCCCGAGTTCTGCGCCTGTGTCATGTAGATGTCTTTTTCTTTTGAGACGACCTCCTCGGGAACACCGGCCTGATCGGTTGAGATCGGATTCGAGGCGGCTATCTGCATGGACAGGTCTTTCCCAAGTTGTGCGAGTGCGTCGCTCGACAAAGCGCTCTTGTCGCCAACAGTAAGAACGGTGACAACTCCGATCTTACCGTTACCATGTACATAGCTGAAAATTCCTTCCGATTCCGGATCAACTGTCAGAACCTTGCAGCGACGCATGGCTATGTTTTCACCAATTTTGCCGACCAGTTCAAGCGTTTTCGCCTCAACGGTCTGTCCCTGGAAAGCCTCGGATGTAAGCTTCTTTGCAGTTTCGACGTCCTCGGGTTTGTGGGCAATAAGAAGGTCTGAAATATCGTCGACAAATTGCACAAAATCGTCATTTCGGGCAACAAAATCCGTTTCGGCGTTTACTTCGCAAATCGAAACGGCATTATCAGTGATTTTGATGGAAACCTTGCCTTCTTTGGCGGCTTTCCCGGCTCTCTTTGCCGCGGTGGCCTGCCCCTGCTTTCGAAGGTTATCCATGGCTTTCTGCATGTCACCTTCGGCTTCAGTCAGAGCCTTCTTGCATGCCATCATGCCCAGACCGGTAGCTTCCCGCAATTCTTTCACCTGTGCGGCTGATATCGCCATTGCTTCAACTCCTTATCGAAAAGTGCACTCTGTCCCTACATTTAAAAATGGCTTCCAGTGATGGAAGCCGACGCTCATTACACTTATTCTTCTTCGGTTTCGACCATTTTCTTTCGAACAACACGTCGTTTGGTTTTCGGCTGTTCACTCTCTTCGTCGGTCTCCTGCTCTGTCTTCTCGCCCTCAGCTTCAGCCTCAGCCTCACCCTCGGTCTCGGTCGCTTTCTGTTGATGCTTTTCGGCGGCCATTTCTTCGGCGGCCACGGCTGTGCCGACAGAGGCTATTGCATCAGCGATCGCCTGTGTAATCAACTGCACCGATTTGATCGCGTCGTCATTGCCCGGAATCGGATAGTCAACTTTATCCGGATCGCAATTCGTATCCACGATCGCTCCGATCGGAATACCAAGCCGACGAGCCTCATCAATGGCGATATGCTCCTTTATGGCATCGACGACAAATATCATGGTAGGAAGTTTTTTCAAGTGCCGGATACCTTCGAGTATACTGAGAAGTTTGCCCTTTTTCTTCATCAGATCCAACGCTTCCTTCTTCGGAAGGGCTTCCATTGTACCGTCGGATTCCATCTTCTCTATTCTCTCGAGCTTGGCAATGCTCTGACGAATCGTCTGAAAATTCGTCATCATCCCGCCGAGCCAACGCTCGGTAACAAAAGGCATGCCGCACCTGAGGGCTTCTTGTTTGACGCTGTCCTTGATCTGTTTCTTGGTGCCGACAAACAGAACTTTCCCACCTCGTCGAGCTTCGACTTTTGCTCGTTCAATGAACTTGTTCAGGCCGATTACCGTCTTGTTGAGATCGATAATGTAGATTCCGTTGCGCGGGCAGAGAATGAACCGTTTCATTTTCGGATTCCAGCGCTTTGTCTGATGCCCGAAGTGGGCTCCCGCGGTAAGTAGATCCTGAAGTGTTACATCCGCCATTTCAAACTCCTGTTAGTTTGGGTTGTGCCTGCGCCGACATTACCGTGGGGAATAATCTCGGAACTCCGAGACACCCGTCCCCCGCGTCCGTACGGCGTGGGTAGTTAGAATAGAGCCCTTTTACGATGTCCGTAACGGTATACGAAGCATCGTGAGGACTGATTTTGCGAGTGGGAAAGCTGGTCCCCACCCTACGTATAGACAAACAGGTCCCCCAGCGGCGCGAGGAGACCTGCAGTATCCGAACAAAAATCCTGGATCGTGTCGATCAGCGCTTCGAGAACTGGAATCTTTTCCGAGCACCGGCGAGGCCGTATTTCTTACGCTCCACGACACGGGCATCTCGCGTGAGAAGTCCGTCTTTGCGCAGCGATCGTTTGTACTCATCATTGATTTTGGCCAAAGCCCTGGAGATTCCCAGACGAAGTGCCCCCGCTTGTCCGCTGATTCCACCCCCGCGAACTCGTGCAATAATGTCGTACGATTGCCCGATCTGCAGAAGATCTAAAGGTTTTTCGATGTCGGTGACGAGCACGTCACTCATGACATAATCTTTGATATGACGACCGTTTACCAGTCGTTCACCTTTGCCGGCCTTGAGAATAACACTGGCTATTGCGCGTTTTCTTTTTCCGGTGGCTGAGTATGCGTTTTCCAAATTTCTCTTACTCCTCGGAATAAGTGCTACTTTTTATTACGAAAGCTGCAGAGTTTCAGGTTTTTGAGCCGTATGCGGATGCGTTTCACCCGAGTACACATGAAGCTTGCTGAATATTTGTCTGCCGAGTGTGGTCTTGGGAAGCATTCCCCAAACCGCGTGCGTTACGACTTTCCGCGAATCGGCATCCATCTGTTCCTTGAAACTCCGTATCTTCTCACCTCCGGGATATCCGGAATGGCGAAAATAGGTTTTTGTGTCCGCTTTTGTTCCGGTCAGTTGAACTTTGTCGGCGTTCACGATAATAATATTATCACCGTGGTCCTGATTTGGTGAGTATGCCGGCTTGCCTTTGCCCATCAATAGACCGGCCACTCGAGAAGCCAGGCGTCCGATGACCATGTCGGTAGCGTCGACCACATACCATTTCCGTGCAATTTGCTTTTCGTTGATCACTAACGTTTTCATATACATTCCCTGAACAGAATTGAGCCGGGTTTATCCGAGTCGGGTAAATATATACAATAGAACAGTTCCGTGTCAATATGTATATTGGCTGTACAATGAACCAACCTTTTTCTTGTATGATCCAAAGCTACAAATATAGACAGTTTTCACCGCCGGAATCCCTGATTTCCAGAAAACGGGATACGAGGGAAACGGTGAGTGTGGTAATCCCGGCTCTTAACGAAGAATCAACAATCGGACCGATTGTGTCTTGCATCGTGGACCAATTGGTCGAAAATACCGGATTGGTTGATGAAATCGTGGTCATGGACGGAAATTCCGACGACGATACCGCTAAAATCGCGGGCAAGGCCGGGGCAAAGGTGTATAATGTAGAAGAACTCGCTCCCAGACTAGAGGTTGCCGGCAAAGGATGTGCCATGTGGAAGGCTCTGACAGTCATCGGCGGCAGCATTGTCGTGTATGTGGATGCGGATATACGAAATTTCGATGAGCGGTTTATTTACGGTCTGGTCGGACCGATATTGGCGAAGTCGGAAACCTGCTTCGTGAAGGCTTGTTATGATCGACCCTATGTTCTGGAAGATGGTACCATAGTGCAGGGCGAAGGTGGAAGAGTGACCGAGATTCTTGTTCGTCCCCTGCTCACCTCGTTCTATCCTGAGCTTTCCGGTTTCGAACAGCCGCTTGCGGGAGAATACGCTATTCGGCGGTCATTGGCCGAACGCATACCTTTTGTTTCAGGATACGGAGTGGAACTCGGGCTTCTCATCGCAATCAATCGCCTCTGCGGTACCGGTGTCTTCGCGCAAACTTCAATGGGTACTCGAATCCATCGAAACAGGAACATACAAGATTTGGGGCGCATGTCGTCAGGAATTCTGACTGCTGCACTGAAACAGATGGAATTCGACGGCCTGGTGACTTTTTCCAAACCAATAAATACCAGCGATCCCTTTGTCACCGATTCCTTTCCGAAACCGGCTTCCGTCGTCGAACAGGTGCTCCCGCCGATAGTCGACCGAAAGGGGTAAGATATGGAATTCGATTTCAGTCTGGATGCGGCTTTGATGACACTGGGTGGAATAGTTGCCGTTTTCGTGGCGGTCCGGAGTCTTGCCATGCCCGGTGAGTTCGAGAAAGCCGAAGAATTGCGGAGGGAACTTCGACGCAAGAAACCGCTTCCCGAAGAAATTGAGACGACCATTCGTGAGGCCCAACAGGGGTCTTAACCCAAGTTTCGCAGTCGAGAGCCGCCGTACCGAGCGGAGCCCGAGAGCGAGCAACAGCTTACGCAGAATGTCGTGAGTCGATGGTCGAAGTCGGGTTAATTAAACCTGCAGGAAAACCGTCGCTCGATCCATTTCGTCACTAATTTTCGCCAGAAGCGGCTGCAAGGCGATCTTGTCCAGCCCCAGTTCCTTCCGGGCAAATTCCGACATCCGCGGGATCTTGTCGTCTCCGCCGTTTCCATAGTCCAGGGCGCGAACAAAGATGTCGGCGGCATGCACAACCGACGTGATAAGCACCTCATCTCGGCCCAGTTCGGGAGCGTGGTGACATTTCACGGCGAGCTGAAGCGTTTTCGGTAAATTCCAGTTTTCGGCAAGCAATCCGCCGACTTCCTGGTGGGTGCTTCCGTACAGGAATTTTTCGCTGTCGTGAAAAAGTATGTCATGAGTGTGTACTCGATTGACAATGGATGCGAATTCTCGAGGCAGATACTGGCACATAATTATCTTCCCGAGATCATGAAGCAGTCCCCCAAGGAAGCATTCTTCTCTCCGACTGTTATCCACAATTCGCGCCAGTGCTTGAGCGGCCGCCCCGCAGGCAATGGAATGCCGCCAGAATTCCTCCATATCAAATCCCTCTACCGTATCACCCGTCTTACGAAACACATCGAGAATCGAGGCGGTCAGAACGATGTTCTTGATCGTGGAGAAGCCGAGAATAACCACTGCATGGGTTATCGTGCTGATTCGTCCGGGGAAGCCATAGAAAGCGGAGTTCACCAGCTTGAGCACCTTGCTTGCCAGTGATTGATCGGTGGTTATGGCCCGTCCGATTTCGTCGGCGGAAGTCTGTGGGTTCTGAAGGAGGTGAGTTATCCTCTCCAGAACGGTCGGCAAAGTCGGAATTGTTGAAATTTGTTCGACAACTGAAACTAAATCTTTATCTCTATTCACCGTTCCCCCCGAGGGCGACCGTTCTGTATGCGGTAGGCGAAAACCGCCTCATGAATTTTTCGCATGAGAGGATCTTCAATCACATCGGAAAATTTATGCTTCAGCATTGCCTCGATTTCATTAACGGATTCTTTCTCCACGTGCTCGTCTTCCTGCTCGTCTTCGTCACCTTCTATATAAATAAAGTATATACCCCAGTTCTTCAGTCTTTTTCCTAAAGAAGGCGTGAGAGGGCTTCCTTTACCGATGAGTACGTTGCCGGAATTAGCACAGACGTCCCGGCCCAGAACCATTCCGGATTCAATAATATCGACAGGTATCTTTTTCATGAATGTTTAAAACTCCCGCGCTACCTCTTGAGTATCGGGCGCCGATTCGTGCCGCCGTTGTTTTCCGGGCACCGCGAACGTGCGACGAACCGCGGGTGTTGAATCGGTGTCCGTGCAAATTGTACTATTGGGGATAGAGGTAATAAAGGGGTTTTGTACCACTAGTGTGGTGTACGACAATTGGCGTGAATTCAGGCGAGGCGATTTTCGTTCCCATTGAGGCGTGAGG
>CAYFVL010000192.1:0-11726 GCA_964346405.1 uncultured Fibrobacterota bacterium | reverse complement strand
ATCGTGCAACAGCTTACGCAGAATGCCGTGAGTTGATTGCGAAGCTTGGGTTAAGCTTGTTCATGTACATTCTTCAACGAAAATGGGGAGAAAAATGGTTAAGCCTTGTTGCGCGATCGTCATTCTGGGAGCCTCGGGAGATCTGGCGAAGCGCAAGCTAATTCCGGCCTTGTCTCATCTTTATGGAACCGGGCTCATCGACAAAGTAGGTCTTATTGTCGGAACTGGTCGCACCCCCTTCACACATGAACAATTCCGTGAGCGTTTTGATGTAAGTTCCTCATTTGCCGGGATGTTACACTATCATCAGGGTATACCCGGGATTCGCGATTTCATTAACCGAAATGCCGAAGTCGATGAGGTGGTTTTTTTCATGGCATTGCCACCCTCCGTGTATGCTAAAGAGACCCGTGAATTGTATGACGAGGGATTCCGCGATAAAGCCAGGATTATCATAGAAAAGCCGTTCGGCTACGATTACGAATCGGCCAAAGTTCTTAACGATGAACTCCATCAATACTACAAGGAATCCCAGATATTCAGAATCGATCACTATCTCGCAAAAGAAGCCGTTCAGAATATTCTGATTTTTCGTTTTTCCAATTCTCTTTTCTATCCAATCTGGAATAGCCAACACATAGAGTCCATACAGATCAGTGGCTTTGAGGAAGATGGTGTTGGGGGACGTGCCGGGTACTTTGATCGTGCCGGAGTTATTCGGGATATGGTTCAGAACCATTTGACACAGCTTCTCTGCCTGGCTACGATGGAAGCTCCGGTGAGCCTTGATCCGGAAGACATTCGCGCTCAGAAAATAAATGTCCTCAAATCGATACGAGTGGCTGATTGCTGTCGATTCCAATATAAGGGATACCGAGAGGAAAAGGGTGTTTCTTCGGATTCGAACACTGAGACCTACGCGGAGATAAAGCTCTTTATCGACAACTATCGATGGACCGGTTGTCCCATATATATCAGATCCGGTAAGGCTCTCAACCGCAAGGGAACGGAGATTGGATTCCGCCTCAAGAGTGTGCCGCGTTTACTGTTCAATAAATCGGGAGAAATTGAACCGAATAAGATTGTTTTCAAAATTCAGCCGGCTGAAGGGATCATTGTCGATATAGTCAATAAAGTTCCTGGAATGGATGTCAGGATAACCTCCACAAACATGGCGTTTTGCTATCGCGATTCCTTCATTGAACGGATTCCCGAGGCCTACGAACGCTTGCTGCTCGATGCGCTTCGAGGAGACAGGACTCTTTTCGTAAGTTCCGATGAAGCAGAGACTTCCTGGAAAGTATTCGAGCCAATTCTCGATAAGGGACCGGTAGGGTCTTATGAACCGGGATCGGACCCGCATCCCTGTATGGGAGAACACTGGATCAATTTTGAAAAGTACAAGGGGCTTTGTGAGTAGTAGTTCCCGCACGGCCGATACGACAGTTATTTAACCCAGGTTTCGCAGTCGAGAATGCCGTGAGTTGATTGCGAAACCCGGGTCAAAATACTGGGTAAGATGAACTGTTAAATGAAAGAATCAAGTGTTAGGGCACGACTCGAGCGCATATACCACGATTTTCATCGTCCCGCATACCTGGATATGGATCCATTGGGTTGTGTGCGGTCGCTTTCTGATTGTTCCCAGTACGAAATTGCCGGACTGGTGGCCGCGGGGCTCGCGTATGGCCGGGTGGAACTTATCATACGAGCGGTGAACCGGGTATTTGAGGCGACCGGTGGGAACGTACGTTCTTTCGTGCTTGAGACCAGCCTGTCGGAGAAAAAACGAGCGCTACGGGAATTCCGTCACCGTTTCAACGATGGGGAGGACGTTGCGTTACTGCTTCACGCCGTTCGGATGGTACTTGAGCGTAAGGGGTCTCTTGAGAATCTGTTCCAGGAAGGAATGGAAGGGGAAGTTGTCGAAATGCGTGATGGGGCGGGTCATTTCGTTCGTAATCTAAGAGACATAGGGATGGAACTCCGCGGGAATTCAAAAAAAGGGTTTGAATACTTACTTGCCGATCCGCGGTCTGGAAGTGCCTGTAAGCGGCTCAATATGTATTTTAGATGGATGATACGAGCCGATGATGGTATCGATTTGGGGTGTTGGTCCGGCGTTTCACCTTCGACGCTTATTGTGCCGCTCGATGTCCATATCGTGAGAGCGGCTAAGGAGCTTGGTCTTACGACTCGAAGGAACGCCGATTGGCGAATGGCCGAGGAGATTACGGCTCATCTACGGAAAGCGTGTCCGAGCGATCCGGTGAAATATGATTTTTCACTCTGTCGGTACGGCATGCTGAAAACAAGAGGAAAATAAATTGGTCGACAAGCCTGCTCCTGAAATGATTCGTTATAAGGGACTTTCAATTAACTCTGGAGTCGTTGCGGCTAAGGTCTGTTTGTATTCTCAGGAAAAGCACCGCCAGATCTCGGATCGCGTGGTGCGGGGGGATAAACAGGCAAAAATTGAATTGGCTCGCTTTGAGCGGTCCCTCGAACAGTGTAGTGCCGATCTGCAAAAAATCGCCGACGAAGTAGCTCAAACAGTCGGAAAAGCCGAATCTGAGATATTCATCACCCAGATGCATATCATGAATGATCCGGCGATTGTCGATTCGATAAAAGAGAAAGTCATTCGTGATGGAAACAATATCGAGCGGGCCATTACGGATGTTTTACGTTCTTACGAAGAGAAATTCGCCTCACTCGATTACGAATATCTTCGTGATAGATCGACCGATATCGGTGAAATTCGTCGCCGATTGCTCGATAACCTCTACAACACTCGTCCGGGGTTTGTTTGCGAGGGACAACGTAGATGCACAAGAGGATCCAAACGAATCATCGTTGCCGAAGAACTGACCGCGGATATGATGGTGCATATGGATCTCGAAAAGGTTCTCGGGATTGTAACGGAACACGGTGGGATTTCGTCCCATGCGGCGATAATCGCTCGGTCGGTCGGGGTTCCGGCGGTAAGTGGCGTGCGCGGCATTTTTAGATCCGTGGCTTGTGGTACAGAAATGCTGGTCGATGGAGACGCCGGTGAGGTTATCGCATCTCCTACTCCTGAGATACTTGCATCTCGTAAGCAGGTCGATCCGGTAGATTCGAAAGATGTGTGTCTTATTGAGACGCCCGCCGGGCTCGAGGTCATGGCAAACGCGAGTATTCTGGAGGACGTGCGACAAGCAGCGGTGGTGCGGGCCGACGGCATTGGCTTATATAGAACCGAAATTCTGTTTATGCGGGCGGAGCGGCTTATTTCCGAAGATGATCAATTCGAGCACTACGCCGAAGTACACAGGATTATGGAAGGGAAACCCGTCACCGTTCGGCTTCTCGATATCGGTGGAGACAAGGAGCTTCCATTCCTCAGTTTGGAGAAGGAATCAAATCCTTACCTGGGATGGCGAGGCGCTCGCTTCTTGTTGGGCAATCCAACCGTCTTCACGACTCAGGTCAGAGCGTTGGTGAGATTGAGCAAAGTCGGCAAAGTTCGCATTCTTTTTCCGATGGTGATCGATGTCAATCAGTTGAGGAAACTGTGCGATGCGGTTAGGGCAATAATGGCCACCGAGGATGGCTTGGCCGAAAACATCTCACTGGGAGCCATGTTCGAGGTCCCAAGTGCGTGCCTTCAGGCCGACCAGATTTACAAACATATTGATTTTGCCAGTATTGGTTCTAATGACCTCATTCAATACCTTTTCGCGGTCGACCGAAATAACGAATTGGTCTCCCAGGATTACGACCCGGAGCATCCGTTACTCTGGAGTATTCTTGAACAACTGAGCGACGCGGCACAAAGAGCCCGAAAGCCGCTTGCGATCTGTGGTGAAATGGCGGGACGCGTGGGGTTTGCCTCAAGGCTTGTGGGGCTGAATATCAAATCCCTCTCTGTTAGTCCCCGACTAATCCCACGAGTTCGTAACGAGATCTCCCAAATGAAGGACGAATCCCTGCAATCGACATCGGTGAGCTGAATCAATGGGAACACAGCAGATTTGCTTTATGTCTGAGAGAGAGCCATGGTTGGGGCGACTGGCCGGAGCTTTGGCTCGTCGGCAGATGCCCGATGGAGTTAGCCTCACGGTTGCGGGAACCCGCAAAGCGGAGCCTTCACCCGATAGTGCGGCTTCGGTTCTCTCGGAAATTGATCCTGATGGTTCCGACCAGACTATCATTCCCCTTGAAGCGGTTACCGGAAAGAATTTCGATCTGGTGGTACTCATCAATTCAAATGAGAACACACGTGTTCATTTCCCTGGAGCGCCTCACGTTCTCAGATGGAATATCGACTCCGACGGCAGTGGAGATGGAGATGGGTACCGCGAATGCGTTAGATTGATGAAGTCACATATAAACAACCTTTTTTCCTTGGGGTATTTCGATGCTTTCGTCTCTCACCGGGAGTACACGGAACGTTTGGTAGATTCGCTTTCCGAAGGCATCCTGGCGCACGATCTGGAACGTCGGGTATTCTATTTCAGTCGTGGAGCCGAGAAATTAACGGGCCTGCATGCATCCGAGGTGCTTGGGAAGGATTGCCACGAGCTTTTCGAGCCGCGTCTTTGTGGGCCTGAATGCAGCTTCTGTGATGCCGATTACTGTGAAGGCCTTTCGGCCAGAAGCTATCCCACGGTTTTCTTCGGCCCCGATGGAACACGGCAGGAATTCCGGGTCTCCGTTTCTCCGCTGCGCGGACGTGAAAACAGAATCACGGGGGTGGTTGCTTCACTTTCAGATATGACCAGAGTTCGCAGTCTGGAACGCGAACTCGAAGAGCGGAGTGAGTTCTGGGGAATAATCGGACAGGACGCCAAGATGCAGGATATCTACGATATGATAACCGACCTTGGCCAATGTGATTTCCCGGTTGTTGTTGCGGGGGAGAGCGGAACCGGCAAGGAACTGGTGGCTCAGGCGATTCACAAGGAAAGTGCGCGCCGCTCGCAGTTGTTCGTCCCTATCAATTGTGGTGCTCTTCCCGAGGGTACCCTTGAAAGTGAACTGTTCGGGCATGTGCGCGGTTCATTTACCGGTGCCGTCAGAGACAAGAAAGGACGCTTTGAGCTTGCCGACAACGGGACCATTTTTCTCGACGAAGTGGGGGAGCTTCCCCAGCATACTCAGGTGAAATTACTTCGTGTTCTCCAGGAAGGCACTTTCGAACCGGTCGGGAGCGAGAAAACGAAAAAGGTGGATGTTCGCGTGATCAGTGCCACTAACAAGGATCTCAAAGAGATGGTCTCCAACGGTACTTTTCGCGAAGACCTTTTTTATCGCCTTGCCGTCGTGCCGGTCACGATACCGCCGTTACGCGAAAGAAAGAACGATATCCCTGTTTTGGCAAACCATTTTCTCAAAATGGTATCACAGCGTTTGGGACGAACAAATATGACATTGGCACCTGAGACCGTGTCCGTGCTGATATCTTATTCCTGGCCGGGAAATATCCGACAGCTTCAGAACGCAATTCATTATTCCATGGTGAAATGCCACGAGAAAACTGTGCAGCCCGAGCACTTGCCACCCGAGATTACCGGAACGCCTTTCGGACAGGTCACTGTGCCTTCGGTTATTCCGGTGGAACCGGGCAAAGTGGGTCGCAAACCCAAGTTGAGTGAAGGGGTTGTTGAGCTGGCCCTGAAGCGTGCCGCTGGGAACAAAGCCAAAGCCGCCCGAATCCTGGGAGTTGGACGTGCCACTCTGTATAATTTCTTGAGTTCACATCCGGAACTTGCGGAAATCGGCGAAATCGAGTAGTGATGACCCGCAAATCTTATTCTTGATTGTACTCCTGTCGTTTTACCAGGGGGACAGTTCTTTTTCCATTTTTCGAGGGAATGCTTTTGAATTTGCGCAACGAAATAGTACGAAGAAGAACTTTTGGCATCGTATCACATCCTGATGCAGGTAAGACTACATTAACCGAGAAACTGCTTCTCTATGGTGGAGCAGTACAAACGGCGGGCTCGGTCACATCACGAAAAAAGGAGCGGGCGACAGTTTCCGACTGGCTCGAAATCGAACTGAAAAGAGGCATTTCAGTCAGCTCTACCATTCTCCATTTCGATTACGACGGTTTCAGGATCAATCTGCTCGATACGCCGGGCCACAATGACTTTTCTGAAGATACTTACCGGGTGCTTACTGCCGTTGATTCGGTCATCATGGTTATCGACGGCGGTAAGGGGATTGAGCAGCAAACGCGCAAGTTGTTTGAGGTTTGCGGGCAGCGCAAAATCCCTATTATTACATTTATCAACAAAATGGACAGACCATCACGCGATACATTGTCACTCCTTGATGAAATCGAGAAATTACTGCATATCAGCCCGTGCCCGGTGAACGTACCTCTTGGAAGCGGAAACGAATTCAAAGGGGTCTGGGACCGCAGAAAGAAAACCGCTCATTTGTTTGAGCGGACCCCGGGAGGGGCCTTTCGCGCGCCGGTCAAAACATGCGGCCTCGATGATCAGCTAATTCGTGATGTTTTGTCTGAAAACACCTTCAACACTGTGTGCGACGATTTGGAAATGATTGAACATGTGGGAGAAAAGCTCGATCTCGAAGCCATTGCACAGGGCAAAATGACCCCTGTTTTTTTCGGCAGCGCGGTGAATAATTTCGGTGTAGAGCTATTGCTCGATGGCTTTCTTGAGTTTTCGCCGCCACCCCAGCCACGTCAATCAACTGATGCGGTTATTGTTCCGGAATCTGATTTCTTTTCCGGATTTGTTTTCAAAATACAGGCTAACCTCGATCCCAGGCACCGCGACCGAATGGCGTTCGTGAGAATTGTTTCGGGGAAATTTACCCGTGAAATGCCGGTTCTTCATACCAGAACCGGAAAAAAGTTGCGTCTGTCTAATTCGAACAGCGTATTCGGACGAGAAAGAATATCGGTTGATGAAGCCTGGCCGGGCGACGTAATCGGCGTTACAGGTGGGGATTTCCTCAACATTGGTGATACTTTGAGCGAGAGCCCAGGGATTGCCTATCGGGAGGTTCCGCGTTTTCCGCCGGAATGCTTTGCTTACCTGCATAATCCCGTACCTTCGAACTACAAGCGCTTTCAAAAGGGGTTGGAGCAACTGGTGCAGGAAGGACTGGTGCACTTGTTCACGCAGGAACATTCTGCACAGAGAACGGCAATTCTCGGGGCGGTTGGACCTCTTCAATTCGATCTTGTTCAGTTCCGGCTTGAGTCGGAGTATGGGGCGGCTTCAAGAATTGAGACCGCTCCATGGAAACTTATTCGCTGGCTGAATCAGAACGCCACGGAAACGATTCCAGGTAATCTACCGCTCAAATCGGTTCTGGTCAAGGACGGTAGCGGACGAAACGCAATATTGTTTGAAGGAGATTGGCACATGCGGTACTTTTGTGAAAAGAATCCCTCTATTGCGCTTATCGACAATCCGTATGTTGTCGGGTCGCCAAATACGGCGGCTGCGTGATATTATCCAATGTGATCACCAAAGTCGGTGTGAAATTGTTATGTATCGGTTATAGTATCGCATTTTGCAGCAAAGTATGATGAGCATTTTTCTGAATTATTGTCATGATTCTGGAAAGTGAAGAAAGCAGATCCTTGAAATGCTCAAGGATATTGAAGCCGGCCACAAATACAACACTCTGTGAGACATAAAATGGAAGAATTGGAAAAATACCACAAATTACTCCAGGAAAAAGAGCAGGAGCTTCTCGATCTGCAGAGATTGAGCGCTGAATCGGAAAAACCAGTCTCACTTAAGGACCCAATCGGGAGGCTTACTCGCATAGATGCTATTCAACGGCAGCAGCAGGCGCTTTATATGAAAGAACGAACGAGTAACAGCCTTCGCCTTGTACGAGAAGCTCTTGCCCGAGTAGACAATGGGACCTACGGCATTTGTGTAAAGTGCAAATCGGCTATCGAGCCTGAGCGCCTTGAGATTATACCGGAGTCGGCGATATGTACTAAATGTATTCACCCAAATTCGACAATCGGCTCACGGCATTCTGCATAAGCAGTTGCACAATCGTAATTTAGAATGAGAAAAGGTGAATCCGGTCGGGATTCACCTTTTCGGTGTCGATCGATCTCGATTGTGAAACTGGACTGCAGCTACAGCCCGTATTGAATCCCGGCTGCGTATCTTCGCCCATAGTCGGGATACCCGATCACTGTCAGGTATTCGTTGTCCGTGACGTTCTCGATAGCCATGTAGATTCGAGGTTTGTGGCGTCCCAGAAACCGCGGTGCGTATCCGAGCGTTATGTCGATGTTCGCATAATCCCCAAGCGGATACCATTTAGGGGCTTTGCCGGGCCCCGGCGCCCCAAATCGATCGTTCTCATACGGACCCACATACTTTGTGAAAACGTTGGCATCGAACCCCAACCACTCGGCCATCGCCCCGGCGCCCAGTATCACTGAGGGGACTTCCTTGTTTTGTTCGTAATCACCATCCTTATCGACAAGGGACCGGATATAGGTTGCATTCCCGAACAATTCAATAATGTCGAAAAGTCGCGCCGAATGCAGATCCAGCTCTACCCCCATCTGGTAGTAGTCACGATTGTTGTACTTCTCAAAAACCAGGTTCGTGGAAGGGTCCTCATAGGTGTCCGGGCTGAGTCCCAGACCATTCTTACGCACAACACCGAAAAGAACAAAGTCTGCCGACAGCAAGCGGGGGAGTGACGTCTTCAATCCGAGGTCAATTTTGCTTCTTAGCTCATTTTTCAACTCGGCGTCTGTGTCTGAAAAAGCTCCTTTGCGTGGCTGAATGATTCCGGTTGCACCGTTTGCATGTATGGACAGGTTTTCGGAGGCATCGTAGGATGCCCCGATATTTCCATTGAGTTGTGGTTCCTGCCACTCATCGGTGATAGGCTGAACATTACCGAAGCCCTTGGTTGTACCCTCCATGCTGAATTGGCCATATTCGTTTAAATATGTAAAATTGGCACGTATCCCGATATTCGCGGATAAATCTCCCACAACGTGTTCATCGACCGCAACCAAAGAAAACGTGTGGTCGTCCATTGGACTTCCCACCCAGAATCGCTTACCTTCGGGAGCTACCCAATGGTTATAGAGACCCCCAATTCTCAGCACGTTGTTGTCAAAAAGACCGAACACCTGAGTCAGGGTGAGACCGTATTCGTAGTCGCGTTCCCGGATGGTGAGGTCAGTCAGTTCATCTGTAAAATCATGATCACGGTTTGTGAAGTAGAGCAGCATTTCGGTTGAAAGCCGGTCTGAGTAGTTCATCGTTCCGCGAAAATTCGCCAGAAATGCACTGAACGGATCATATTTCTCTCTCCTCTTGAGGATATTCGGGGAGGCAGTGACGTTTTCGGTGTTTTTCGCGGCTGCAAGTTCACGAGATCCACTCAGATAGAATACATTGGTCTGAAAGGAGAGGGGGCCAAGGTTCTGCGCTTTGAGTCGCCCGTATGCAGTTGTCATTTCTTCCGCCGCATGCCGACCATCCGGCCCGTCGGTGGATGAGTATCCGATTCCGGCGGCATAGCCGAAGTGATCGAACTGATTGCCGTGAGAGGCGCGTGTCACGATACTATTGAACGATCCATACTCAACTTGTGCGCGAACACCGAGAGAGTCGTAATTTTTAGGAATGATATTGATTACTCCGACCAGACCGGTGAGACCATTCAGAAGAGCGGCACTGGATCGGATTACTTCGATACGTTCTATATCCATTGTGGAGAAGAAGTATGGGAGTTCATGAAACTCTCTGTTCCAGACGCCGTCCAGAGTGTAGTCGGGATAGGGATAACGTGTCGCTCGAAATGAAACAAACTGTTTCACTTTCCGTCCCCGGGTTTCCGTCCAACTACTCGGAAGGTATTGCATGGCTTCCGTGGCGGTTTTGGCATTCTGCTTCACCATACGTTCTTCATCAACGATCGAAAGAGTCGGTTCCAGGCCGGTCGGCTCGAGACGTGGTTCATTCAGCAAAGCCCGTCGTCGTGAATAGGTGAGAACCATCTTGTCGAATTCGGTCGTTCGATCAACAGTAAGCGTATCGGCGGACGCAACTGAATCGGGCGCCGAAGGGGAACTCTGGGCCAGAGAATGCACCGGAAGGACCAAGCCCGCCAACAACAGGTTTCTGGGAAGCCTTCTCATGAATCTGGAACTTTGCAGCAATTGTGGTATCATGGAAACCGCTCCTTCGTCGGGTGACACTCGTTCATCTTAACCCAGGTTTCGCAATCAACTCACGGCATTCTGCGTAAGCTGTTGCACGATCTCGACCGCGAAACCCGGGTTTAGGATTATGGAAAAACCGGTCATCAGGCCGGACTTGTGAGAGTATATATACGTATCTCGGCGGTATATCGGGACACGCACACGTTCAATTATCGTCGAAAGCAAAGGCAGGATATTCGGAAAAACTTTCTTATAGAAGCGAGATCATGTCTCGGACGGCATTATCCATTCCCGCAATCGCGGCGCGCGATACTATTGAGCCGCCGATAATGAAGCGGTCAATGGTTATTTTCTCCAGCTCATTGAGCGCCGCAAGTTGACCAACATTTCGATAATTCAATCCGGATCCCGCGTAAGTCGTAAGGTCGAGATGTGTCGCCGCCATTGCCGCGGACCGGATGCGTTCAAGTTCGTCGGATGCTGCTCTGCCGCGGGCGTAGGCATAGTAGCTTGTGTTCAGTCGAATGCGGGAAGCGCCGGTGCGACCGACCGATTTGAGTTCCTGAATGTCCGGATCCACAAAAAGAGTCACCGCAATATTATGTTCCTGGAATGTTTCTACCAGTTTGGCCAGTTCGCGTTCCTTGCCTCGAACAGGAATTCCCGCTTCGGCGCTCTTGCCCTCCCGCCTCTCCGGCACGATCGTTACCGTATGCGGCGCCACATCAAGTGCCAATTGGATCATCTCCTGAACAGGAGCTATTTCCAGGCAGAATTCTGTTGTCGCAATCTGTTTTAACAAGTAGACGTCGCGATCCTGGATGTCCCGACGATCTTCCCGCAGGTGTGCCACAATGCCTTCGGCACCGGCCAATTCAGAAACGACCGCGGCCTGTAAGGGATCCGGCTCTCTTCCACCTCCGATTTGACGCAAGGCTGCAATGCTTCCGACATTTACACCCAGAGATGCCATTGAAGGCTCCTTTCCCCTCGCGCACACATGACCATTTTATTGCATCCATGGAACACCGGAATTCTGTCGGATTCCGGTGTGGTGCACGCCAAATAATATGAAGTATTCAAAAGATCAAATTCATTCGTACAGGACTGTGAGCAAAGAATCACCACCCTTCGTCCCGTCCCGCCCTCCGACAGGCTGCTCCCGGAAAAAATAATAACTCCCGCAATCGATCAGAGTTTCCCCATGGAGAGTCGCCTTTGTTGTTCGGAGCAGTTGTCTGCTTCCGGCAAGAACTTTACTGCTCACCCTGAATGCGAAACTTGGGCCAGGCCCGACTTTCGACAATCGATTCACGGCATTCTGAGAGTGAATGGGCTCCCTTGCGGATACCAATGACTGCCACAATCGGGCAAAATGCCTGATAGAGACAGTTTTGCACCGATTGGATTGGGGAGTTTAATTCGACTTCGACAGTCGAGAGACGCCGTACCGCGCTGCGCTGAGCGGTGTCGAAGTGAGCGGAGCGATGTATTGCGCTGCACTGAGCGGTGTCGAAGTGAGCGGTGTCGAAGTGAGCGGTGT
>CAYFVL010000191.1:0-11729 GCA_964346405.1 uncultured Fibrobacterota bacterium | reverse complement strand
GAAAAAGCGCAGGGGTATCCGGGGAGATACCTTGAGCATTTTTCTAAGTCAAGATTGTGCAACAGCTTACGCAGAATGCCGTGAGTCGATTGCGAAACCTGGGCTAGCCCAAGTTTCGCAGCCAGAATGCCGTGAGTTGGTTGCGAAACTTGGGCTGGCTAGATGCTCGATGAATGTGAATCACGAATAACCAATCCGAAAATACAGTATTCTTTAAATGCGCAATCGAATCGCGAGGGCTGGACGGAAGGTATGTGGATATGATCTATCAAGGACTTGAACTCGATCCATTTCAAACCGATGCAATACGGGCTATCGACAATGGTGAATCGCTGATTGTCGCGGCTCCGACCGGGTGTGGTAAGACGCTGGTCGCGGAATATGCGGTTGATGTCTCCATGGAAAAGAACATGCGGGTTGTCTATACCGCGCCCATTAAAGCACTCTCAAACCAGAAGTTTCGCGATTTTCGGGCGCGTTTTGGAAGCGATGCAGTCGGTATTCATACCGGAGACGTGACAATCAACCCGCAGGCGCCTATTCTCATAATGACAACCGAGATATTCCGGAATATTATCCTCGAGGAATCGGAACGCCTGAGTAACGTGTATTACGCTGTATTCGATGAAATTCACTATCTGGACGACCCCGATCGGGGGACGGTGTGGGAGGAAAGTATCATACTGGCCCCCAAATCGATTCGGTTCATGTGTCTTTCCGCGACCATTCCCAATCTGACAGAGCTTGCGGGATGGATGAGCACGGTACGGGAAACCGAGTTTGCCGTTATCCAGGAGCACCATCGGCCGGTACCGCTCAAGCATTACCTTTACAGCCCGCAATACGGATTGATTACTCCTAAAGGTATCCGCAAGAAATACATAAAAAACGAAGCGGTCCGAAAGAAGTTTCTTCAGAAACGACCGGGGTCGAAAAAAATCGTCCGTTTTGTCATGCAACAGGGCAATTTTCCCATACTCTACTTCTGCTTCAACCGTCGGGCCTGCGAACGCAACGCCGACCGTCATTCCCGACTCAACCTTCTTACCCCCGAGGAATCCGATCGCCTGGCGCGGATGGTCGATGAGCTTATCGGGACGTACAATCTCGAAGGCTATGTGCGTCTGGAAAGAATGTGGCGCCTCTGGAAAGCCGGTGTCGCCTATCATCATGCGGGAATCCTTCCCGCGGCAAAAGAAATAATCGAACGTTTGTTCACAACCGGCCTGATAAAACTCCTGTTCTGCACCGAAACGTTCGCCCTGGGGGTTAATATGCCCGCCAGTTCGGTGATTTTCGATGAACTGGAGCGGTTCAACGGGGTCGATTTCTCGTATTTGGCGACTCGTCAGTACCAGCAGATGGCTGGCCGCGCGGGACGAAGGGGCATGGATCTGGTGGGGCATGTGTATTCGCAGGTAATCCCCGAAGGCACCGATGCCATGGAGGTAGAGCGCATACTCTCGGGCAAAAGCGAAGAGATCAGAAGCCGCTTTGTGGCATCGTACTCGACAATAATGACTCTGTACAGCCGCTTGGGCGAAGAGGCGTACGAGACATTCCGAAAGAGCCTGTCGAATTACAGAAAAGGGGATTTCCAATTGAGCCGGGGATACCAGGTGCAGGAGGAGCAGATTCGCAACCGGATCAGGTTTCTTCAGTCGAACCATTTCCTCAACGGCACTGAGCTGACCAAAAAAGGGCAACTCGCCTCGGTGGTCAACGGATATGAAATCCAGGCCGCCGAGCTGTATTTTTCTCGCAGTTTCGATGAGTGCACCCCCGAACAGCTCCCCGTGCTTCTGGCGGGCCTGGTCACCGAAGAGCGCTCATCGAAGCGCAGACCGGTCTCGAATATCAATTTCAAATTCGGCGCCCAGAAAGTCCTGAAACGCCTTCGAAGGTCGGAGCTGAAACACAATGTCATGAATCCGATCCGGGAACTCGACCTGTCACTGGCCGCCCCGGTCTGGGCATGGGCCTCGGGCTGCTCGCTGAAAGATCTCGAGTCGTTCGGCATGCCCGAAGGCGACCTCGTGCGGCTTCTTCGGATGACAATTCAGCTTCTCAGAACACTCCGAGACGCAATCGACGATCCGGTTACCGAGGAGAAGATGCATCAGGCGCTTCTCCTGGTGAATCGCGATGTTGTCGATGCGCAGGCAGAGTTGGAGGCGGGGGCGTAGGTCGTGTCTGTCCAAAAGCTGTCCAAAAACGGACACTTAGTTAGTGTCCGTCCGAAAAGTCCTGTTTTCGCTCGGATTGATGAAGCAAACCGGCGATTTCAGCCTAAAACGGGCGCTTCGACAGGCTCAGCGTCCGTTTTAGGGATTTTTCGGACAAGCACTAGTTAGTTCTTATGCCTGAAAATTTCCGTGACGAATCCGTACCGGAAACCTACAATAGCAATTCTGAGAAGTGTAACGAGCCGGAATGCACCTGAAATCGGCCAGTTACGAGGCTTTTCGGGAGCAGTCCCCATTCCTGGGACCGGCAGGACGGCAAAGGGCCTCTCGAATCGATGTAAGACACCTGTTTTTCAGAGAGGGGTTTCACAATAAAGCTCCGGCACACAACTTGCGCTGCCTTCGAAGGAAAAACCAGCAGGACCTCAATACCCGAACAATCACTGGTTCCTTCGAACACTAATCATTATTTTATACCTCTCGGCGTGAATTCTCTTCGTCAGGCACTCGCCGGGATGACTCTTCAGGGGGAATGACATTATGTGCGGAATAGTCGGCTATATCGGAAAACAAGAAGCATACCCTATTCTTATGGATGGGCTTCATGCACTCGAATATCGCGGCTACGACAGCGCCGGAGTGGCTCTTCAGGCCGACGGAAATATCAGAGTACACAAAGTCAAAGGCAAAGTCGATGACCTTCAGGCGTTCGCCGAGGGCCGGGATGTTTCCGGGACTCTCGGAATCGCCCATACCCGATGGGCCACCCACGGGGAGCCGTCGAAGACAAACGCACACCCGCACTCCGACGAAAACAACAAAATAGCGCTAGTCCACAATGGAATAATCGAAAACTACTCGGTTCTCAAAGAAAAAATGATGAAAATCGGGATCAAGTTCCGCACAGATACCGACACCGAGATACTGGCACAGCTTGTCGGCAAGTACTACAACGGCGATCTTCCCAAAGCAGTCCGTCGTGCACTCGCCGATGTCGAGGGGACTTTCGGGATCGCGGTCGTGGCAAAGGATAACCCGAATGTGCTTGTCGGAGCCCGTCGGGGGTCCCCCCTGGTGGTGGGCATTGGCGAAGACGGCTACTATCTTGCTTCCGATGCCGCCCCGATTGTTCACCATACGGACAAAGTAGTCTATCTCAAGGATAACAACATTGTGGTGCTCGACCGTGACGAATACCAGGTTACCACCCTTGATAATCGTCGGGTAAACCACGATGTACACACGCTGGAATTCGGCGCCGATGCCCTCGCAAAAGACGGGTTCGATCATTTCATGCTCAAGGAGATTTTCGAGCAACCCGAAACAATCTCAAATGCCCTGCGCGGCCGTCTTCTTCTCGATGAAGGCACCTCGCGACTCGATGGTCTCAATCTGGTCCTCACGGAGCTTCGACGGATAAACCGAATAATATTTGTCGCCTGCGGAACCAGTTGGCATGCCGCCCTGGTTGGGGAATACCTTGTTGAGGATATTGCCGGAATACCGGTCGAAGTCGAGTATGCGTCGGAGTTTCGATACCGAAACCCGATAATCGACCACAAAACACTGGTTTTTGTAATAAGCCAGTCCGGTGAAACAGCCGACACCCTCGCGGCTCTTCGGGAAGCTCAACACAAGGGTGCAACCGTTCTCGGAATATGCAACGTGGTTGGCTCAACCATAGCCAGAGAAACCCACGGCGGCGTGTATCTTCATGCGGGACCCGAAATCGGGGTAGCGTCGACCAAGGCATTCACCTCCCAGTTAACTGTCATCTCGCTTCTGATGATACTTCTTGGGCGTATGCGCCGGATCTCCCACGACGATGGAATTACCATGGCTAAAGCGCTCTCGAAAATTCCCCGGCAGGTGAAAAAAATCCTGGCGCAAAACGATCATATCCGGGAAATCGCGGAGAACTACGCACGTCACTCAAATTTTCTGTACCTGGGACGATCGTACAATTTCCCCGTTGCTCTCGAAGGGGCACTGAAGCTCAAGGAAATATCATACGTTCATGCCGAGGGCTATCCGGCCGCCGAAATGAAGCATGGCCCCATAGCACTGATCGATAAAGATATGCCCTCGGTGGTAATCGCCCTCAAAGACAATGTCTACGAAAAAGTAATCAGCAACATCCAGGAACTTCGGGCTCGAGGCGGAAGAATAATCGCGATCGCCAGTGAGGGTGACAAGGTTATTCAGAAACACGCCGATCATGTGATTTATATTCCAACAACTATGACCGCGTTCACCCCGTTGCTCTCGGTAATACCGCTTCAGTTGCTCGCATATCATATCGCCGCGTTTCGCGGATGCGAGATCGATCAACCGAGGAATCTGGCAAAGAGTGTCACGGTTGAGTAAGTTCCGCACGATTTGTTGCATTCACCTTGTTTCACCCGAGTCCGGTCTGTTTGACGGCTGTCGGTGTGGAATATGCCATTGATATCCCCGGTTGGTGACAACTGTCGGATGGAAAACCTTTGATGGATCAGAATAACGAGTACAATGTTCGACTCGACGTGTTCGAGGGGCCTCTGGATCTGCTGCTGTATCTGGTGAACAGAGCCGAGATGAATATTCTCGAAATATCTGTTTCCCACATCACCAGGCAGTATCTTCAGTACCTCGATGTCATGCAAAAGCTGAATATAAACGTGGCCGGCGATTATCTTTCCATGGCAGCGACTCTTCTTCGGCTCAAAGCACGCGAAATGCTGCCACAGAGTGAACAGGAAGACCTCGGCGAAGACGAAGACGACATCGTGGATCGTCGTAAACTGATCGAACGTCTTCTGGAATACCGAAAATTCAAAGAAGCCGCCAATTCTCTTCGGGTGTACGAAGGAGAACAGTTCGGGAGTTTCCCCCGAGGTCTGAAAGAAGAGTTCGATCCGGAACCGGTTTCCGAAGAGGTCACTTTCGGAGACATCAACGTTTTCGATCTGATCAGTGCATTTCAACGAATAGTCGAAAGAGCAAAGGAACAGGGCAACGCTCCAAACGGCCATGTTCTTCAGCGGGAAGACGTTAAGCTGGACGACCGAATCGAACGGGTTCTGTCGCTGGTGTCCGACGAAAATGAGGTCCCCTTAGAAGAACTTTTCGCCGACGATTACCGTCGGATAGTACTGGTGGTAACGTTTATGGCGATTCTGGAACTGGTTAAGATGGGTGAGATAACGTTCAGACAGGAATCCCAACTCGGCCAAATCTTTGTAAAAAAGCATGTCGGGCCGCGAATGGGGGATGAGCCGGTTGAAACCGACGAGCCCTCCTCGGGAGAGTAGGATATGTCCGAAGAGAAAGATACCTCATACGTGGAAGAAGACCTGGAAGCGAACGGAGAGAACACGGCGCCGGAGGGCGGGGGTGCGTTTTCCGAGGAAATGCGGATTCTCGAAGCCGTTTTGTTTGCCTCGGGCGAACTCATGACCGCCGCCAAGCTCAAAGCGATCGTCCCGGGGCAACCCGACATCCGCAAGCTTCGAAAGCTGATCACCGAAATCAACGATCGCCTTCAAAAAGAGCGTCATCCGTTCGAAATCATAGAAATGGCGGGAGGATACCAGTTCCGCACCGTTCCATATTACCATCAATGGGTTCGTCAACTCTACAAAGAAAAAGCACCAAAGAAACTCTCAATCCAGGCGCTCGAGTGCCTGGCCGTTATCAGCTACAAGCAGCCGATATCCAAAGCCGAAATCGAGGCGATTCGGGGGGTTATGTCCGACGGGGCGGTGAAAACGCTTCTGGAGCGCCACCTTATCACGATTTCAGGGCGCTCAGAGGGCCCCGGCCGTCCGCTTCTATACGGTACCACACAGGAATTCCTCACCTATTTCGGAATAAACAAGGTGGGTGATCTGCCGAGTATCGAGGAATTTGAGGCAATCGCTCGGGAAAAGGCCGAAGATCTCACCGACGAGGAACTGGAATACATTAAAGAAGAAGAAGCCGAGGAAGGCGAAGAAAATCCGGCCGAGGAAGCCGAACCGTCCGAGCAAGGCCAAAAGTCTCCCGACACGTCGTCAGACGAATGCAAACAGCCCCAACCCGAGGTCACCGAGCTTGCGGAATCATCCACCAGCGACTCCGCAAAGCAGTCGAAAGAAATCGCCGAGCAAGTTCCCGAAATATCTGAGCAGAAAGATCAGGAAGCTCAAAACCCCGAATCCGTGCAAACCGAAAATCCGGAAGATGCGTCGTCCGACGACACCTCGGGGGAGATGGAAAAGTCATAATTTTCAAACAGATACTCGTTTTTCGGGATCTCATGCGACCATACTGAAAAGGACAATACTCCAATGCCGGGAGCAAAAAAAGGCGCAGGCGCGGCAGTAGCTGAAAAACTGACTCCAATGATGCGCCAGTACATGGCGATCAAAGACAAAAATCCCGATACGGTGCTTCTGTACCGAATGGGGGATTTTTACGAACTGTTCAACGACGATGCCAGGATTGCATCGAAAGTGCTCGGACTCACCCTCACCAGCCGCAATCATGGATCTTCGGACAGCACCCCCCTGGCCGGATTCCCTCATCATGCACTCGATCGTTACGCAAATCGTCTGGTGCATGCCGGCTACCGAATAGCGGTGTGTGAACAGATGGAAGACCCCAAGACCGCCAAGGGAGTGGTCAAACGCGACGTTATCGAAGTTATCTCGGCTGGAACCGCTACTGAAGACAACTTTATCGACGAGAAGACAAACAATTTTATTTTGTCGCTTGCCCGTGACGGTGAAACTATCGGTATCGGAATCTGCGATCTGTCCACGGGAGAGTTTTCAGTTGAGGAGATACCGTTCGCTCAGCTCGAAGAGGAACTGGTTCGTCTGGAGCCAAGTGAAATTCTGGTATCAAGCGAATGTGATAAACGAATAGTTTCTCTTGTAAATGATGCATTCAAACGAGTGTTCCTTTCCAGGTACGATCCATGGAAATTCGAAATTGACCAGGGCGCCGAAGTCCTCAAAGATCACTTTCGGGTAGCTTCTTTGGAAGGCCTGGGGCTCGAGGGGTACTCGAGCGGAATCGGTGCCGGCGGGGCGCTCCTGTCGTATCTCAAAGAACAGAAAAAAAATGATCTTCGGCACATAACGGTCATTACCCCTCGTGCCCCGGGTGAGTTTGCCGAACTCGACCCCGCCACAATACGAAATTTGGAGCTTCTTCGGCCGATGCAAACCGATGATGTCGGCGGCACGTTGATCTCGGTGCTCGACAAAACCGGCACTCCCATGGGCGCCCGTCTTCTCAAACGACGAATCACCCATCCTCTGCGCGAGATCGAAGCCATAAACGACCGACTCGACTGCGTGGAGTGGCTTAAAAAAGACGTTTTCACCAGAGGCGAGGTCACGCTTTACCTTCGACGGATCGCCGATATCGAACGCCTGATCGGGAGAGTCACTTACGAGCGCGCCAATGCGCGCGACCTCAACGCACTCTGCCAGTCTCTTCGGACGTTCCCCTCACTCGTAAAAACAATCGCCGGATCACCAGTCCCGCTTGTACGGTCTGTAGCCGATTCGCTCAGTGGGTTCGAGGAACTCGCCGATAAAATCGCGACGACCCTGGCCGATTCACCCCCCTTGTCTATTCGGGAAGGCGGACTGATCCGCGAGGGAATTTCCGCCGAACTCGATGAAATCCGGGACGCCGCACGAAACGGCAAACAGTGGATCGCCAAACTTCAGGAGACGGAACGTTCTCGCACCAGGGTATCTTCTCTTAAAGTCGGATTCAATAAGGTGTTCGGCTACTATATCGAAGTTTCAAAAGCGAATATTCAGTCGGTTCCCGACAATTACATACGAAAGCAAACGCTTGTCAATGGAGAGCGGTTCATCACTCCCGAACTCAAAGACATGGAAGCCAAGGTGCTTGGCGCCGAAGAACGGCTGGGAAATCTCGAATACGAACTGTTCGTGGAGCTTCGGAAGCATGTCGCCACACAATGCGTTCGCATACAGAAAGCGGCCGAAGCGATTGCGTCGCTCGATGTGTTCGTGTCGCTTGCAAGAGTTGCCGCCGATTTCGGCTACACCCGCCCGGTTCTTCGGGAAGACACCACAATGCACATTCGCGATGGTCGTCATCCGGTAGTGGAACGTATGGATCCCGATGAACAGTTTGTTCCCAACGATACCACAATCAATCCCGAAAATGCGCAGGTGCTTCTTATAACCGGTCCCAACATGGCCGGAAAATCAACGTATCTTCGTCAGAATGCACTTCTCGCAATCATGGCGCAGATCGGCTCTTTCGTTCCGGCCTCCGAAGCCCGGATCGGCGTCGTTGATCGATTTTTCACTCGTGTCGGGGCATCGGATCGCCTTGCACGGGGACAGAGTACTTTCCTGGTCGAAATGATCGAAGTTGCCAATATTCTCAATAATGCGACCGACAAAAGTTTGGTTATTCTCGATGAAGTCGGCCGGGGGACTTCGACGTTCGACGGTATCAGTATCGCCTGGGCGGTCGCGGAGTTTCTTCATCAGACTGAAGGCCGCCGCGCGCGAACGTTTTTCGCCACTCACTACCACGAACTCGCCGAACTTGCGCTCATGTTCCCCCGCATAAAGAATCTTCATGTGCGGGTAAAAGAATGGAACGACAAAATCATTTTCCTTCGGAAAATAGGTGAAGGCTCCTGTGATCACTCATATGGTATTCAGGTGGCTCGACTGGCCGGAGTACCCAAAGCAGTCATAATCCGCGCAAAAGAGATCCTCTCGAATCTCGAAAACATGGAGCTTACCCCCGATCATAAACCCGTCCTGGCCAAATACCACAAAGTGGCCGAAAATGATACTTCGCAGGTCGACCTGTTCGAAGGCGTCCAGATGAACCTTCTTGATGCCGGCGGGCTCGAAGTTGTCCAGCGAATCAGAAACACCGATCTGAATAACCTCACTCCTATCGAAGCACTCAACATACTGTCCGAGCTGAAAGCCAAAGCCGAAGGAAACTGATTCCCAAGCCCATGGCGATGAAGGAATCTTTTCGTGCTCATGCTCGTAATTTGTAATTCGTAATCGAAACACCACGATTTCAGGAACACCAAAATGATACTTGTACTCTTTGCTCTTGGACTAATCGGCGGTTTCCTCTCGGGCCTTCTTGGGCTGGGCGGGGCAATAGTGATGATACCGCTGATGCTCAACGTTCCCGCGTTTCTCGGGGTCGGCGAACTTTCCATGAGGACCGTGGCCGGTCTCTCCATGTTTCAGGTCCTGTTCTCATCGTTGTTCGGCATCCTGATCCACCGGAAGAACAAACATGTTCATACCAGAACATTTCTTGCAGTGGGCATTCCGATGGGTATCTGCGCTCTAGCTGGAGCGTATGCTTCGAAGTTTATCCCCAACGAAGCAATTCTGGGGGTTTTTGGAATACTGATAGTCGTAGCACTGATAGTACTTCTGGTGGATAATCGAACACAACAGGGCGATACCGTGTCGGCGGAAAACCTGCGGGTGAGTCTGTTTCGATCGGTTTTGGCGGGAACGGTGGTGGGAACTCTTTCAGGGATTGTTGGGGCAGGCGGCGGATTCATACTGGTACCCATAATGGTGTCATTTCTGGGTATCCCGCTGAAAATCACGATCGGTACCAGCCTGGGTGTGGTATTTATCGGTGCACTCATGGGCTCCATCGGGAAAATCGTCTCTTTTCAGGTCGATTTTGTTCTGGCTCTTCCGCTCATAGTAGGATCGATCGTTTCGGCGCGACTCGGCGCCAAAGTAAGCAATCAGCTTCCATCACATGTATTGAAATATGCTCTTATTGCGGTTGTCGTTGTCAGCGGTGGGCAGGTCGTCTACAAATTCTTTTCCGACCGCACCGAGGTACCCGAGGCAATGCCCCGCACCAATTCCGAGCAATCTTCGGTGGTCGACTCCGGTTCGGTTGTGTCGTTGGAAAACAGCTGGCAGGTGGATTAGCAGAGCACGCCGGAGAACTTGGCGCAGCAAAGCCGCAACAAAAGAATTCCATCTCTCGTGCTCGTGCGCGTAACTCGTAATCGAAGATTTGTTGCAAGCACCGTCAAATCCGATTACCCGCTGCCCTGCCCTGCACTGAATTTATCGAAGTGAGCGAAGCCGAAGGGAACACGAAGTAATCTAAAAACAATGACTTACAAGAGATTTCTTGTAAGAAAAACAAGATTCTGAAGTTGAGTAGCATGGAGCGCTGTTTCCCAAGCTCAAATTCCGTCTCGTAGTTTCAAGTACCATATAGGCAAAAAGTCTGGATCTACGGATTCTTGATCGCCGTTCGAACCGTTTGGGGACGGTCGGTTGTTATGGACAGGAATCCGGCCGAGGAAACGCGGCGCAGAGTCTGAAGATCATAGAGCCCGGGATCGGTCAGGTAGCAGTGTGCTTCAAGCCCCGCCTCACGAATCTGATCGGCGAATGATTCACAAAAATTTCCCGTAACCCGAAGATCGATACCGTCAAGCTCTCCCCTAAGCGCCCGATCAATAACCTTCCGCAACCCTCCCGGTCGTACTCTAGAAGGCCCATACAGCATGTATGTATCGAACGCGGGAAAACGGGATTTCAGTTTCTCCAGCGGACGGTCGGGAAAACCGATGAAACGAATGCGGTCGGGGCCCAGATTATAACGGTCGAGAATCTCCGTTATCGGCTCAAAGATCTCTTCGCCTACCTTTATCTCAAGGTACACAATCCCCCGATCGGGCATCGCCCCACAGAATTCTTCGAGAGTCGGAATCCGATACCCGCAACCCTCGTAGCGTCGGTCTCTCCCGATTACTTCGACATCACGTAGCTTTGAAAGCGTACTGGTGTGTACTTTCACTTTCCGATTCCCCACCCGGCCGGAATCGGAATCGTGCAAGAGAACAACATGCCCTTCACGCGTAACTCGGCAATCGATCTCAACAGCGTTGATCAGCCGTTCCCACGCACCCGCGAATGCTTCGAGCGTGTTCTCGGGTGCGTCGGCCGACTCATTGTTTCCCCGGTGCGATATCACCAGGGAGGGTAAATACGACTTCCCTGAGAGTTTCATTCCCGCCTTGTTCCTTCATGCCGGTGATCCGGTCAATTCAGCGATTTTCGGAAACGCTTACGGTGAGAATAAAATAACTGGTGTCTGCAAAAAAAACATCATTGCCGGATCCCTTAACTAAGCAAGCAGAGAAGAATGGAACCTGGATAAGCCAAAAGCCTTGAGTCGGCTAAATGAAATGTTTTTCTCCATAGCACCGGGTCTATGTACTCAGTCGGGAATGTGCGGGGTCGAAGAGTTCGTTACCGATCGGCGCATGGACCATTCTTTATTCCGCCTGATCCAGAGCGGGAGTTTGAGCCTGAAGCTAAACCGGCCGGTATTCGGATTTGTATTCACCGGGATTCTGCATGCATATCGGGTAAAGCTTGCGAAAAAGGGTTTTGCGTCTCACGTCAATCAATTATGTGGTGCTGCGTCCCTATTGCGGAATAGCCCGCTTGCCGGCAAGCGAGCTATTCCAGACAATTTGTCCCTGCAATGTTATGCATT
>CAYFVL010000190.1:0-11893 GCA_964346405.1 uncultured Fibrobacterota bacterium | reverse complement strand
CGCCCCTTCAGGGCTAAGGTTGCGTTTTGCCGGAATTCTACCCAGGCCTTCAGCCCGGGCTGGTATGTCAGGGCCCTTCAGGCCCTTTTTAAAAGCGCCATCGCCAGCCCTGAAAGGGCGGGACATCCCAGCCTGGGCTGAAGGCCCAGGGAAGGACAATGCCACGCAGTTCCCCAGCGCCTCTTACATCATTGGCGATTCGCCGGATTTGTCGTTGTAGTGCTGCACGTTGTTGACTGCTTGTCATCTATAAACTCCTGATACTTCTGTTCCCGGCCCTCTGCATTTTGGAGCCTTAGAGGAATAGACCAGCACATGGCGTGCATACCCTTGTCAATTTACTTACGTGTTCTACCCTGCCATTCTCAACTCGATACCACTTACAGAAGCGAAGCACCCTGGGTTTCGGCCCCGGACAACGAACTACTACCCCTTATTCCAGCCTCTGCTATTCACAACTATCGTTCGTGCACGTATCGACGCCCAGGACAAAGTAGAAAGTTGCGCCACGGTTCTGCTCGGATTCGGCCCAGATCCTTCCTTTATGCCGCGAAATGATCCTGCCAACGATGGAAAGACCGACGCCTGAACCGGAAAACTGCTTCTCGGAATGGAGGCGCTGGAATGGAGTAAAGAGTCTTTCGGAATACTTCTGGTCGAATCCCGCCCCATTATCCTTTACGAACAAAACTCTCTCATTATTCTCACGAAAGGAACCGAACTCGATAGCTGGATTTTCAGTCTTCCCGGTAAATTTCCAGGCGTTCCCCAGAAGATTGGTCAGAGTGATATACATGAGCTGCGGATCGGCAATCACTTTCAGGGTTTCATCGACTTTTACATCGACCACCCTGTCCGGCTGCGACTCATGCAGCTCATTCAGGACATTTTTCGCTATGGCGCCAAGATTGATTTCCTGAAAATGCACATCTCTGCGCGATACTCGGGAGAGATCGAGTAAATTGTCGATGAGACCCTGCATCCGGTTTGCCGAGCCCGCGATCCGTGCGAGCAGGTCCCGCCCTTGAGCATCTATCACCGGAGAATAATCCTCAAGAAGAATGTCGGCGAACGATTTCATCGTGCGAAGTGGCGCATTCAGGTCGTGCGACACCGAATACGAAAAGGCCTCCATTTCCCTATTGGCAAAATCGAGCCGTCGAGCATGTTCCTCCAGCTCTTCCTGAGTTTTCCTCCGTTGTGTAATGACGGTAATGAAAACACACGTGCCTTCCGAAAAGGGATACAGTCGTATTTCATACCAGTCGGAAAACGGTTCCTCGGGATAGAAAACGTCGAACGTGGCCGGATTACCCTCCTGAAATGAACGAAACCGCTGTTCATCCAACTTGACGTTCTTGCATTCGGGGAAAGCAATGCTGAAATGCTTGCCCAGTACCGCCTCGCGATTTCTACCGAACATAACCTCGGCATTGTGGTTGAGATAGGATAAACGCCCGGATTTATCCACGGCCAGAAAAACATCCTCGATGCCGTCGAGGACGCTGCCTAAAAATTCTCTGTCACGTTCTATGATTCCTCTCTGTATACGCAATTCTTCTTCGGCCCTTTTTCTCGAGTCAATTTCCAGTACCGCCACCAGAAACTGCGTTGCGGTGTTGTCCTTGCCGTCGAGTGGGACGCTGATCAGTTCGGCAAAGAAGACCTCCCCACCTTTCCTCTTGAGCCTCAGCTCGCATCGCTGTTGCCCCTTTGTTTGCCGGAGTCTGCGCAGGAACAGGAAAACAGTATCTTTGTCTTCGCGATGAACGAAAACCGAAAGCGGTTTACCCAGAACATACCTGCGATTGTACATAAGAAGAGATACGAATGTCAGGTTTACATACCGCAACGTTCCGTCATCATCGAGTGTACCATAGCCAACCGGCGCGAATTCATACAACTCGACGAAGCGCTTGCGTGAATCTTCGATCAGTGCCTGTGAGGCGCGAAGCTCCTCGTTCTGAATCTCCAGTTCTATCTGGTGCACCTGCAATTCGCGCAGAAGTGCGGATGTTTCTTTCTCTTTTGTTTTCGCATGCCCCGAACCCTTTTCGAGCCTGGCTTCGGCCTGCCGACGCAAAGTCCCGGCATCATTCTCCGGCTTCCCGCTTTTTCTTGTCATTCTCAAATGCCCCTATTTACCGCATCCGTTACAACTGTGGAATTTGTCTCAGGTATCGTGTTCCCTTACGCTTTCAATGGATAGATACACGTATTTCGTTCTTTCTATCTGTCTTCCATTGAGATGCATTTTGCGATGACCTATTTGAGGAAAGTCGCATTCAACAGGGTAATTCTCGAGTGGTTTATTCCCTTCGACAATTTCTTCCAGAGCCCGCCTGAGCACCTCGATATTCCATTGCCCGCTTCCCAGTTCATGTATGGGCCTGTCGATTGTTTCTTCGGGACGCACGCTGAAGAAGTCATAGAACGGATCGCTGGCCGCTTTCACGATCAGCTCGTTGTCAAGAACGACAAACGGAGTCCGCATTGAGTTCACGATGCCCGTGGCAAGTTTTTCCGCGGATTCGTATTCACGTAAGGCACGTTTCAGATCGGTTATCTCCGAGAAAGTCAGCACCACCCCCTCGATGGTGAAATCGAGCGTACGATAAGGCAGTACGCTTACCATATACCACCGCTCGTCCTCGGCGACGACTTCGATATCCTTTCGGACCAGGGTATCGAGCACTTCCGCCGCGACCTGGTAGATATTTGATGAAACGATTTTCGAGGTAATATCGCCTATGGGTCTTCCTATGTCGCCTTCCTGCAAACGAAAAACCTTTACCGTGGTCGGCGTGAAGCGTTTTATCCGCAATTCCGTATCCAGAAAAATCGTGGCGATGTCGGTGCTCGAGAGCAAATTGTTGAGGTCATTGCTTCTCTGTGTCAATTCCTCGACATTGTTCTGCAACTCACTATTGACTGTGGATAGTTCTTCGTTGGTCGACTGAAGCTCTTCACGAGACGATTCCAGCTCTTCGTTGGTGCTCTGGAGTTCTTCGTTGGTCGACCGCAATTCCTCATTGGAGGTTTGCAGCTCTTCGATTGTCGTTTGAAGGTATTCCTTGGTCGCTTTGAGTTCCTGGGCAAGAGCGTCGGTTTCGTCCACCCGTTCCTCAGCCGGCACATCCGGGTTTCCCTTCTTCTCCTTATTACGACGCCGATCTTTCTCTTTGAACACCACCAGCATGAGACGCTGCGCCTGTCCCGGTTCGTAAATCGGATGGACGACAATGTCAAGCATGAGTACGCTGTCGCCGCTTTTGATACTGACCTGTTGTGCGGTGACTTGTGTGTTTTCACGAATAGCCTGGGCAAGCGAGGCGGCAAGCCTTGGGCGAATGCCGTTGCGCGCTATCTGAAGCACATTGAGGCTGGCTTCTCCGGAAGCAAAAGTGAGAAAAGGCTCGACTTCTCCATAAATATGCCGAACCTCCATCCGTTCGGTAACCAATACAGCCGGCGGCGAGAAATTCTCGACAAGTATCCGTTCGCCCAGCGTTTTGACCGGCGCGACGGCCTTTGCCGGGTGTGGGGCCGTCTGCGAGTTAGCAACGCGTTCGTGCATATGAGCCGTAGCGGCGGGCGATACCGTCCCGACTTTCTGGTAAATCTTGTTCCGGGAATCCATAGTCCTGAAGTCCCCGGCCAAATCGCCTACGCTCTCCGATGACCCCAGAAAAAGGACGCCATTATCTGCAAGCGAGTAGTGAAAAACGGGAAGGACCCGTGCCTGAAGCTCGCGATTCATGTATATGAGCATGTTGCGGCAACTCAGCAGGTCGATCCTTGAAAACTGGGGGTCTTTCGTGACGTCGTGGAGCGCAAAAACGACTCTGTCCCGTATCGACTTCTTGATGCGGTAAACCGAATCAGTCTGGATGAAAAAACGCTCCAGACGTTGCTCCGATACATCCTGGGCGATGCCTGCCGGATAGATACCCTTGCGCGCGTGCTCAATCGCCCTGGCGTCGATATCGGATGCGAAAACCTGAACGTCAATACGCTTGCCGGTCTCTTCAATCATCTCGGTAAGCAAAATCGCCAGGGAATAAGCCTCCTCACCCGTGGCGCACCCAACGACCCAGATACGCAACTCACTCCCGCCGGTTTTCGAGGAAAGTATCGCGGGAACAGCCATTCGGGCCAGTGCTTCATAGGCCTCGGGGTCACGGAAGAACCGGGTCACGCTAATGAGCATATCCCCAAAGAGCAACTCCAGCTCGTTTTGATCGCGCTCGAGGAGCTTCGCATAATCGACCATGGAATCAACCGCATTGACCGCCATTCGTCTTTCGATTCTTCGACGAATAGTGGTTTGCTTATACTCCGAGAAATCATGACCCGTCGTAGATTTCAACAGAACGAAAACTTTCTTCAACGCGCCCTCGGTCTCCGCGTGAGGTTTTGGAGGGGGGGCCTGAATTCTGGAGATAAGGGGGTGCTGGATATATTTGGCGATTGCTTCCGGCATTTTCTCGACCGGCAAGACAAAATCCACCAATCCGGTGTCGATCGCGCTTTTCGGCATGCCGGAATATTTCGCCTGTCTTTCCTCTTGCGCCATGGCCATTCCGCCCACCGCCTTGATAGCCTTCATTCCCTGTGTACCGTCCGTGCCCGTGCCCGAAAGGACGACACAAACGGCCTTTTCCTTGCGGCTTTCTGCCAGTGAACGGAAGAAATGGTCGATAGGAAGATTCTCGGCCCGGATGTTTCCGGCTTCCGAGAGATGAAACCTGTCTTCCGATATTCCTGTATTATGCCCGGACGGCTGCAGATAAATCATATTGGGAGCGATAAGCATTCCATCTTCTATCATTGCTATCTCTATGGCCGTGTGTTTTGCCAGGATCGCATCCATCATGCTTCGGTGCCCAGGCGCAAAATGCTGAACAACAACAAAAGCCATGCCACTTTGGGCGGGCACATTTGAGAAAAAGGACTCGATCGCCTCGAGACCTCCCGCGGAGGCGCCGATCGCGACAAGCGGAATGCCGGCATTTTTCCGACCACCGGGCTTTTCTTCAGTGCTCTTTTTGCCGGTTTGCGCCGAGGTGTCTTTTGGTTGCTTCTTTCCAGTTTTCATGGCTTACCTTTGTTCATGGAGAAATCAATCGATGTTTTCCCACTTGGAAAAAGTACAACTGTGTGCCATTCACGACTATCTTCAGGCTGACTTTGGCAGGGAACGCATGTGAATAGATTGTTCCCGACCTCAGAAGCAGAGCCGCGGGATCGTAGTCCCGCCAAAGAACAGACGCTTCCGTCCCAACCTCTGTCCCCGTTTTGCGCAGCGGTTATGGTATTTCTTTCGTCCATCTCACCCTGTTTGACCCACTTGTGCCGGAAAATCTTAGCAAAAAACTTTCCGTCGAACATGATTGTATGTAACAATGTATATCTACCGCATCGAATGACTCACAGTGAAAAAGCTACATTTCGCCCGCGGAGAGACCTTTCACAGGGAAACAAATGCGCAAATGACCTCGATCGATAGAATCGAACGAATCCTCACAAATCTGCTTCAGAAAGTGCGGGAACAGGAGTACCGGGGCTACAATAAGCACGACGGCCTCCTCAGCCCGGTTCTCGGAACGCTGTTGGGTGATTCGCGAATCGGACGACTGTTCGCGATTCAATCGGTGATGCGCATGCCGATCAATGTACGTCCTTTGCTGGGAATCCCCAGAACCCGGAATCCGAAAGGCATTGCGCTCTTTGCCCGAAGCCTCCTTCGAGCGTCACGGCATTTGTCCGATACCCACTATGAAGATGCGGCTCGGGAACTTCTCGACTGGTTGCTTGCGCATGCATCGGGAGCCTGGGAGGGCCAATCCTGGGGATATCAGTATCCCTGGCAGGACGTTGGGTTCTACGCGCCCGCCAATATGCCCAACCGGATTGTAACCGGGTGGGTGGCATTGGCATTTCTGGAAGCCTGGGAACAACTGCACGACCGGCGATACCTGAATGCGTGCCGGGGCGCGTCTCGGTTTCTGTTGGCGGCACCGGAACGGATTCTGGAGACCGGGGATGAGTTATGCCTGAGCTACGCACCGGTGCGGGGTATGCGTTGGGCAGTTATGGATGTAAATGCCCTGACCGCTCACGTGCTCTCGAAAACCGCCGTGCATACCGGCGACAAATCACTGCTCTTCGACGCCCGACGATGCATGCGGTACGTGGTCCAACGACAGACCGACTACGGAGCCTGGTTCTATACCGATCCTCCGGCGGCATCTCATATCGTGCACGACAACTATCATACCGGCATTATTCTCGACAGCCTTGCCGGATACATGGACTCCTCGGGCGACCGGGAATTCAAAGAGGCGTATGAACGGGGACTGGCCTACTATGCAGACAATCTTTTCTTGCCGACCGGCGCCCCAAAATGGATGAACAACAAGCGTTTCCCTTACGATATTCACGGGGCGGCTCAGGGCATTCTGACCTTTTCCCGTGCCGCGACCCATCACCTGAAGTATGCGCTCCTCGCCGGGCGGATTCTTGAATGGACGCTGAAGCATTTGTATAATGAAAAGACCGGGGAATTCCGATACCGCAAAACTCGCGTGCCGGGTTACGGTTATTCGCTTATGCGGTGGTGCAACGGCTGGATGTCTCTTGCGCTTGCCGAGTATCTGCTCGACGTTCGGGATTGAAGCCGAGGCACGACTCCGTCGGCCAACTCGTCCTCGTGGCGGAGTCGAAGCCACTGTTCAGTGCGTACTCACAACCCGGCCGTCTCGACGTCCGGGGACTTTGATGCATGGTGGTGGTGATACAATGTGCAAACTCAATTCCAGAAGCAGCCGGAAATGGTCCCGAGGCCGGGGAACAAATGAATCCCATTGACAGCAACAATAATCCCATCGCAAGATTCGTCCGTCAATTCGAACGGAATCCGGTTATAGTCCTCACGCTGTGTGCCACGATTCCCGCGCTGTACATTCTTTTCACGACCATCTCTTTTGACATCCATCAGCACGGCGACAGCACCGGGTACATGATTCTGGCGCTATCTATGTGCGAAGGAAACGGTTTCCAACTGATCGCCCGACCCGAACCGATACATTTCCTCTGGTGGCCCCCAGGTTTTCCAGCCTTTCTCGCGGTGTTCGCCCGCCTTTTCGGGCCACGGTGGACGGCGGCCAAGATTCTCATCTTTCTCCTGACCTATGCCGCGGTCATAGCCTTTGGGTGGCTGATCTATCGAAAAAGCCGTTCACTGACCGCGTCGGCATTCATCGTAACGGTTTTATCTGTAAATTCGTTTCTTCACCAGCAACTTTCCTATCTGTATAGCGAAGCGTTTTACATCTGTGTTTCAGTGGCATTCTTTCTTCTCTGGTATCGATGGAAAACCACCCTTACCGTCACAAAAGTCGTGATACTGTCCCTCATTGCCGTGTATGTGGCCTCTATCCGCAATATTGGGCTTGCGCTGCCCGTTGCATTCACGATCTATCTGCTCGGAGCCGGTATACTCAAACGTTCCCCCGCGGCCGTTCTCCGCGCGCTGATACCGTTCTTCGCGACCATGGGTCTGGTGCTTGTGTTCACGACAATTCCGGCCAGTCGGGTTGGTTCCTTCATGGTTTTCTTTGACGGTGTTCCCGGATACGCTACACCGGTGGAGAGCACCGAGACCGGCATACTCACCGGTTTCCTTGCGCAACTGACTGAATACGGGGAATTTGTCCTCAACTCCGCACGTTCGTATGCATTGACCCTGATCCCGAAACTTTTCATGGTTTCAACATACCACGCATACGTGATGAATCCCTGGAAAGCGTTTTGGGGCGTTCTGATCTCGGGTATGGTTCTGGTCGGGTTTTTCAGAACGATTCGAAGGGACTCTCTGCAGAACCTCTACGTTGCGGTGTATGGAAGCGTTCTGTTGATTTACCCAGCGTTGTATTCGCGCCTTCTGGTACCCATACTCCCATTTCTGACCACATACCTGTATTTCGGGATTGTCGCGACGGCTCGCCTTCCGCGCCTTCCCGGCAGAGTCGGTGTCGTTCTGTTCATACCGCTGTGGTTCCTTATAGCGGGAGACAATCTCTTCTGGATATCAACGACTCCCTACCGGTACATGCCGTCAGAAGTTGGCGACCGAAATCATCAGGAATGCCTCGACTGGGTTATCCGCAATGCCCGGGACGGTGAAGTGATCGTATCCCAGGTCGATCGATATCTGTTTATCCGACGAGGAAGGTACACGGTCCCGATTCCCGATGCACGCACCCCGGTAGAAATGATATCGGCTCTCGAAGCGGTCAATGCCGACATTGTCTTTGTGGCGCCCTATCTCATCCCGAAAAAAGTTCACGAGACGCTCAGGCAAACCATACGCACTACCCCCAATCGCTTTCAGATGCTCTACGGAAACCCGAACAATTCGACACAGGTATACAAGTTCTATTCGGAATGGGAGCGGCCGAGTGAATGATTTAGTGCCTCTTATTCAGGCATCATCCACAAGAATCTTGCCCTCCCCCGAGATTACAGGCCCCGAGAATCCCCAGTTAATGCAATTTCCCCGCACGACCGATATAATGGAATGAACGTCGGCAAATTGGTAACTCGTGCATTCAAACTGCCCCTCAGGCTGAAAAATGGTTATTCCCAACCAATTTCGGGCGGCTATTTGTACTGAATATGATTCTCGATCGACTAAAAACATTCGTCGGAAGCCCTTTCGGGTGTCTCCTGCTTCTGGTACTCGCATCAGCGGATATCGGTGCGGAGGAGCAAAGCACCTTTGGGCTGTTGGCCGACTATTCCGGCCGACATGCGGGGCAAACTGTAGCCGGTTTCCTGACTCTGCCGGTGAATGCGCGCCAAATCGCCGTGGGATCGGCCTCGGGGATGCCCGGAATTGGTGCTGAGGGTATCCCCTACTCTTCGGCCCACACCGCGCTTCTCAGAAAATACACATTCTCTGCCACGCATCTCGAGTGGCTGATGGGCCTGCGAAAGGAGTATGCGGGAGCCTGCTACCCGGTACTCGATGTGGGCACATTCAGTGCGTACTCACAGATGTTCACGATTGGTCGATTCGACAACGCGCGCGATATCGACGAAAAAGTCAGTTCACCCGGAGCGCTCGAATGGAATTTCGGAGGCGCGTTCGCCCGTTCGTTTCTCCGGGACCATGCCTCCCTGGGAGTAACCGTCGGGTTTGTGCACAGCAGTCTGGCGGGCGATGCCGCCGGGGCGCTTAATGTTGGGATAGATGCGGCATTGCTCCCCAATGCCCCCTATACGTTTCGCGCGTATGTATCCAACCTGGGAACCCCCTTGAAATACAACGATACCAAGGAACCTCAACCTCTCAATGTCGGCGTCTCCAATCTTTTCACCTGCAAGCTCATGAACGAAAACACCGGAGAGCATCCGCTTGTTTTGCAAGCGGCGTTGGGAGCGGCGAAAATCCTCGATGAACCCCTCCGGGTGGGACTCGCCGCCGACCTGCGGCTTTTCCGCCATGTTTCCGTCCGGGCGGGATACGAGTACACGATCACCAGACCCGTCAACGCAGAGGGACTCGGCCTCGGAGCGGGATTTGACATTCCCGGATATGGGGTCGATTTCGGTTTCCGTGCCCTGTCCGAAGAGTTGGGAAATGTATGGTCGGTAACTCTTCGGTACGACACCGAAGAGCTGACTCCGAAAACGGCCATGGATTACTACAATACAGCCCTCCGGCATTTCAACAAGGGACGCTATCGACTGTGCATACTCAACGCCCGTCGAGCGCTTGCCCTCAATCCGGAGCTCTGGAGGGCACACGCACTTGTCACAAGAACCATATCGATGATGCACCGCCGGAGAGGCACCGAGATAGCACTGGTTTACACGGGGAATACCGACGGCCGGTTTTTACCGCTTCGGACCGGTACAGGGGGAATGGGCGGACTGTCACGACAAATTACCGTCGTGCGCAAGCTCCGCGCCGAGTACCCGATTACCATAAGCATTGACGGCGGGAATCTGATAAACGGTGCGACACATCCTCTTAAAGCAGCTCTGGGTTCGGAATACTATTCCCGCGCGGACTACGATGCTATCGCCGCGGGGGTGGGTGAAATAGACTACGGGCTGGAACGCTACGAAAAAACCCGTGAAGCGTCACACGCCTCGTTTACAGCCTCCAACGTACTGCGCTCAGAATCTCCCAATCTTGTGAAGAGCACTATTCTGAATGTCGGACGATACCGAATCGCCGTGGTGAATCTAGTTAATCCCCAACTGCTCCAGAACCAGCTTCGCAAGCATACGGTAGCGAAACTGTCGAACGCGGTTCTGGCCGGAATCTCCACCCCACGCATCAACGAAAGCGATCTCATTATTCTTGTCCTCCACGACGCCTGGCAGAATGTGCAACGGCTCGCACGCGAGCTTCCGCAGGTCGACGTAGTGCTCTGTTCATCGGTTCCACAACGTTTTGAGGCCCCCATGAAGATCGGGTCGACCCTGTTTCTTTCGAATGGACACGGCGGTGGGTTTGTCGGGCGGCTCGTGCTCCGGTTCGATGAAGACAAGCGTCTTCTATCCCACTCGAATAAACTGTATCCGGTGACCGACGACATACCTGTCGACTCGACACTCGAATTGAAGGTACGAAGAATAGCAGCCCAAATCGAAGAGGAAAACGGAGAAAATGCGGGACTCACTCCAACTCCCGACGTGCCTCACGGCGTTTTTCCGTTTCTTTCGGACCGACACGGATACACGTCGGTGTATCTACGGGTTCCGCGGGAACTGGCCGGATACCGGATCAGCACCGAGGAACGTTCCGCCTTCGCGCCAGAGGTGTCGTTTCCGCAAAGCCGGGTACTCTATCTCTCCGAATCTCCCGAGGACCGGAAAACTCGCCTTCAAGTAATGGACCTTTCGGGGCAAAACCATTACACCGTACCAACGGACGGCTCAGTCCGTCATGCCACGTTCACCCCCGACGGTCGATGGATTTACTTTGCGGTGTCGTCCGCGACCGATACATCCACCGACATCTATCGTGTAAAGAGCAACGGCGGCGACCCCGTCCCGGTGATTGCCTGGAAGGATGCATCCGAAGGAGACATCTCCTTTTCACGTGACGGCAAAATGATGCTGTTCACAAGCGACGGGACCGGGTCCCGCATGCTGTATACCTCGGATTCACTGGGAAATGACCCCGTCCTGCTCACCGATGATCGGGCGAACTTTTCCCGACCCCGCTACTCTCCCGACGGCAAATACATTACATACCTGTCCGACAGGGACAGCTTCGGTAAATACCGCGACTTGTGGTTACACGACATCGCTTCGGGCAAGCGCGCAAAACTCACTTCGCACACCGATGTGCATGACTACCGCTGGATGCCGGACGGGCGCCGAATTGTCTACGAAACCGGGGCCATAAACCATAGGCTTTACGTGCGGGATATTCGGGACAATACGAATCTGACATTGAGAAAAAAAGACGAAAAAACGTTTTCAGAAACAACTCCCCGAGTGGTCGGAATGGGCGCCGGGGTAAAAATCGTATACTGCCGTATGTATGAAAACGGTGACAAACAAGTATTCTGGATCAATACGGACGGGACTGAAGACAAATGCATCGTGAACAGTTCCGGCAATGATTGGCTCGAATGATCATAATTGTCCAGTCGGCCCGGGAATAGCAATCCGAAAAAGGTTCGGAGAAAGGAATTTGGTATGAATCAAGCTCAAAAAACACGGGCGACATCATCTCTCATGCCCGACAACGCATCAGATGATGCAATCGACCATGTGCCGAACGCGGAAGATCTGTTCTCTCTGTCAAAGGACCTGATGGAGCATCGGGACTTGGAAGCATCGGTAGAGAAGCTTCGATCCGCCACCG
>CAYFVL010000189.1:0-11926 GCA_964346405.1 uncultured Fibrobacterota bacterium | reverse complement strand
CTGCGCTGCACTGAGCGGTGTCGAAGTGAGCGGTGTCGAAGTGAGCGGAGCCGAGCGAAATCGAGGGGTAGAGCAGTATGCGTAAGATGTTGTGCGAGATTGACTTAGAAAAAGCGCAGGGGTATCCGGGGAGATACCTTGAGTCCCGCCCGGCGGGACCTGAGTTGGTTGCGAAACCTGGGTTAACTCCCGAGACCCTCGCCGATCCGACGGAACTCGAGTGGGGTACACCCGAACCGGGCACTGAATACTCGGGCAAAATACCGCGAATCTCTGTACCCACAGGCTTGCGCCACTCGCCGAACCGTTTCTACCCCATTCCGAAGCATTCTTCGAGACTTCTCCAGTCGTTTGCCACTGAGGTATTCTTTCGGCGAAACGCCATACCGTTCTTTGAAATTTCGGCATACTACCACGCGCGAAACACCAATCCGATCCGCCAATGCACCTATTGAGAGTCCCGGCGAAAAGTAGTAGGTATCCAATTGGGTTTTCAAGTCAGCAACCGGATTAGCCACGACAGGTGTATTTCGCTGAATCCTCGTTTCGAGAGCTTCGACAACTCGCCATGCCGCGGCTGCCGGATATAGCGAGCTGTACGTGTCATGTGCATAGGCTCCTTGAATCTCCTTGAGCACCGGATCCAGCGTCGGGCCAAAATCTCCACGTAATTCGGGGGTCTCCGGCGTGAGACCCAGTGAAGTAAGTACCGGCCCTACCGAAGCTCCTCCCAAACTGAACCAGGTGTATCTCCAAGGCGAAGGCTTACGATCCCGATACCGCACCGACTTACCGGGAAAAAGCGCAACCAGGTGTCCCGGCGATGGAAGAATCGTTCTGCTACCGATTTCGAACGATCCTTTACCTGCTTCTATCAGGTGGATATCCGTCAAACTGGGGATCATTTCATTGTTGAAACCGCCAAAGCTCTGAAATCGGCCGATTCGTGTTATCAGCAAATCCGGAGTATACTCCCCCACTCGGCATTTTTCGGCCATGAAGAGAGTCATGCGATAGCGGTCTCTTCGTATCTCATGTTTCATTTTTTCACACCGACGAAAAAAAGTCCACATACATGAGTATACATCTCACGCTACCTTTAGTGCAAATCACAAATGTAATCGGCGAAAGAATGGAGATTCGAATGACGGAAGGCGCGACTAAACGTTCGGTATGGCTTGACGAGATAGATCTTTCACACGCAAGACACGGGATGGGCAAACCCGTTGGTACGGGCAGTAATGCCATGGGCGGCGAAATGCGTCTTGACGGTAAAGTCTACAATCATGGACTCGGAGTGCACTCATCGAGCTTGATTCTGATCGATATTGCCGGGCAAGCTTCGCGGTTCACTGCCGTAGTAGGAAAAGACGACGAACAGATCGGAAAGACGGCATCCCGTCCTGTAGAATTCGTGGTACTGGTCGACGGCGAAGTGGTGTGGCGTAGCGGCACCATGCAGGCGGGAGACACACCGAAAACCGTTGACATTGACATCACGGACTGCATGGTTCTGGGACTTCGGCTAGAATCTCGCGGGTTCGACAGCCGTGGCACTATCGCCAACTGGGCCGACGCGGCGGTGACCGTTCGGGGAGACTATCAGCCCTTCACCTTTGCCGATAAGGCAGGACGACAACCCTACGGCGAAGCGGATATTACGGAGACGGAAACCGCTGTGCGGATTGCCACGGCTCCCAAAGACCCGGCTCCGTCGATAAACAATCCGGCCCGATTCGGTATTCGGCCCGGATCGCCGATCGTGTTCGTGATTTCGGTCTCGGGAGAACGTCCCATTTCTCTCAGCGTGGAAGGGCTCCCGAAAGGAATTTCTTTCGATACCGATACCGGGTCGTTCCGCGGCACATTCGATAAAGAAGGTACTCATTCGGTTACCGTTGAGGCACGTAACGCCTATGGGCGGGCAACACAAAAGCTGGTCTTTGAAGTAGGTGAAGGCATTTGCCTGACTCCCCCGATGGGATGGGAAAGCTGGAACTGCTGGGGACCTGAAATAGATGAACGAAAAGCACGAGAAGCCGCCGAGCAACTTGTCTCACGTGGTCTGATCGATTACGGGTGGCGTTATGTCATTGTGGACGACGGTTGGCAAGGCGTACGTGATGAGAAAACCAGCACGCTCCAGCCAAATGAGAAATTCCCGGACATGAAAGCTCTTTTTGATTTCCTCCACGAGCGAGGCTTGAAAGCGGGGATCTATTCTACTCCATGGGCATGTTCGTACATGGGACTTGCCGGCGGGTCCGCCGATACTCCCGAAGGACGCCTTCTGGCCAATCGACGCGATTTTGGGGTATACCCCTTTCACGAACAAGACGCGCGACAATTCGCCGAATGGGGCGCCGACCTCCTCAAATACGACTGGGGACCGGTTGACTACGCTCACGCCAAAGCCATGAGTTCCGCGCTTCGTAGTTCCGGACGCGACATTGTCTACTCCCTTTCGGGTTCTGTTTCAATCACCGGCGCACCTCAATGGATGGAAGTCGCGAATTATTGGCGGACCACGCCGGATATCACCGACTCCTGGAAAAGCATATACACTCGTGCATTCAATCACTATCGCTGGTCTCCGTTCCAACGTCCGGGCAACTGGAACGACCCGGATATGCTGGTTTTGGGGCACGTGGGATGGGGTAAGAACATGAGAGACTCCCGCCTCCTGCCGCAGGAACAGCTTACACATATGAGTTTGTGGAGCCTGTTCGCCTCTCCCCTCCTGCTCGGGTGTGATCTCTCAAAGCTTGACGAATACACAGAAAGCCTTCTGAAGAACCCCGAAGTCGTCGCTCTCAATCAAGATCCGCTTGGTCTTCCGGCACACCCAATCCGACGTGAGAGACAAGGAGAATACGTGTTCACTCGTGCTCTTGCCGACGGCTCGACAGTGCTGGCCCTGGTGAACACGGAAGCCGGCGAACAGTCCATAAAGATAGACCTCGACGAACTGGGTATACGAAAACCGGTGCAGGTGAGAAACGTGTGGGAACGCAAGGACCCTGGAGTTGAGAATCGGTCGGTGGGTGGGGACATTGCGCCACACGGGACACTGCTTCTGCGCCTGACGGAGCAGTGATCCAGGGATGCGCGGGAATCGAAAGTTTTTTCCGTTGCCCGACGGTGCAAGGTCGGAAAGGCCGTATGCATCCGTCGGGCGTAATCTCGGTGCTCTCGCCAAGGCGATATACCGTCAAACACCCGCACTACACTATTTTTGAGTCACGGCCGGGATATTTCGTCCTGCTCCTCCAGCAAAGGATATGCTCTTGAGTACAAAACCGATTGCCCTGAACCTCTTCCCGGGCGGAAAGAAAAAAACCCTTACGTTGAGTTACGACGACGGCACCATTCACGACCGCCGCTTTGTTGAGATTCTGAATACAAACGGTATTCGCGGAACATTCCATCTGAATTCCGGTAATCTGGACAAAAAAAACAAAGTGGGAAAGAAGGAAGTTGCTCAACTGTATGCCGGTCATGAGGTCTCCGTGCACGGTGTTACCCACCCGGACCTTCCTCTGCTGCCGATTCCTCTGGTGTATAAAGAAATCATGGACGACCGTAAGCAATTGGAAGATCTGGTGGGCTACCCGATTCGCGGCATGAGTTATCCTTTCGGCAACTACACGATGGAAATCGTGCGGGTTTTGCCTGCCATTGGAATCGAATACTCCCGAGTGGTTGAAACGCATAACAAATTCATGCTTCCTCAGAACCCGTTGCTCTGGGAAGCCACATGCCATCATCGAGGCGAGCTGCTGAAAACCGCCAAAACGTTTCTGACCGCAAAACCGGCCAGGAACCCGGTTCTTTTTAACGTATGGGGCCATACGCACGAATTCGAGCGCGACGGTAACTGGAATCTGGCCGAAGAGTTCTGCCGAATGGTCGGGCGCAGCGAGGAAGTCTGGTACGCAACGTATATCGAGATTGTCGATTACATGAATGCCATGCGCGCCTTGCGCTTTTCGGCCGAAGGAACAGTTGTCTACAACCCATCGGCAATTGACGTATGGTTTTCGGCAGACGGACAACCGATCGCCGTTAAAGCAGGAGAAACAATTGCACTCGGATCGGAGAACTGAGTATTGCAAAGGCCGGATACTCCGGAAATCCCGATTTCGCGGCGTTTCCGGCATTCGATCGATACCGAGTACCGACGCGCTGTCTGCAAATCCAGTCCCGGTTTCGCAGCCGACTCACAGTGAGAATATTCGAACAAATGCTGTTCCGAATTCAAGGAGGACCAGACAAATTCTATAGCTCGGGAATGCTCTGTTCTCCAAGGTTTACAAAGGCTGCAGCTTTTCCAAGAGAACGTTTGCAGTCATGGAAATGCTCAAACAAGCTTTTAGCGGAATCGCTGACGCTGACTGTGTCCTGGTCGCCCCAATATTGGACAGCCTCTTTCAGAGCGTTAGTGAAGGCTGCTTGACTGAATCCATATTTCCTGCCAAAGAATATCGTGTCGGCCGCCATGCCCACTTCGTGATAGTCGGGCTTCGTAGAATCTATTCTGTAAAACCGAAGGCCGGTTAAGCTCATGCCCGCCCCGGAAGACTGCAGTGGGAATCGATACTGACCGATCGCTTTCCCATAGGTACTGTCCCCAACCACGTACACACGGTCAATGCCGAGAGCATCGCGAAGGGCAACCGTGAAAATCTCGGAGGCGCTGGCACTTCCACGATTAACCAGTATTGATACTTTCAGACGTTCAAGCATTCCATGGGTGCGTTTCGAAGACCAAACCCGTCCCTTAACCGTTCTACTACTACTCGGGGCGGTTTCCCGGTAGTCGACCTTCAAGTATTCCTTCCCCGCGGGCAAGAACGCTTCGACCGATGCAGTGCATGCATCCACATGACCTCCAGGATTGTTTATCAGATCCACCACGATATTATGTATCGCGAAGTCACCGGAATAGTCACGCACCCCATTGATTACCTCGTCATGGGTGGTCTCCAGGAATTCGGGGATTCTCATGTACAATGTTGCGTCAGTAAGTCGCACAACTTGCACATGATTATTGCAGGTCATATCAGGCGGGGGAAACGCGGCTTGTCCGCCGATACCCAAATTGGAATAACTAGTATCATATTTCCCAATCCTAAAGGTAGTGTCAAGCCAGACGACATGTAGGGTATCGGGTATTTGCCGTACGATATCTCGCGGGAACTCAAACTCCTGCAAAGCTTCCCGGTGTGTTGGAATCTGGTCCTGGTACAGACTGAATGCCTTGCAGAACTGCCACACCCGTTCGTGTTCCAGCAGATCGCGATCACTTGGGTCCACCGGCACCGAACAGTTGGCCAGAAAAAGGACGGCCGTAACGGCCCCCAGAGCAATGGCTCTTGTAATCAAGTTTTCTCCCCCGCCCCGATCCGGGCGCCTTCCCGAATTGCCTCAATACGCTGGGCGTAGTCATCCGCCCCGTAGATATAACTACCCGCGACAAAAATATTTGCACCACTTTGAGCACACACTTGCGCGGTTTCCTGGTTGATTCCTCCATCGACCTCGATATCGATTTCCTTACCGAGAGCCACGGACGCCTGGTGCACCGCCCGGATTTTGGCGGTCATGTCCGGCAGAAAAGACTGCCCGCCGAACCCGGCGTACACTGTCATTATGAGTACCTGATCGATAAGGTCGAGATGCTCGAGAAACAGGTCAACCGAGTGATCGGGATTTACCGTTACCCCCACCCGAGCGCCGGTGCTACGTATGAGATCCAGAACCGACGGCAAATCGGAACAAGCTTCGGCATGCACGGTAATGATCGAAGCGCCCGCCTCGGCGAACGCTTCCACGTACTTTTCCGGCTCGGAGATCATAAGATGGACATCGAGCGGCTTTTGCGTGCACTTGCCGACCGCCTTCACCACCAGTGGACCAAAGGTGATATTCGGCACGAATTGTCCGTCCATCACATCGCAATGTATCATATCGGCACCGGCCTCGGCAACCGCGCGCACTTCCTTCTCAAGATTACGAAAATCGGCCGACAATATCGAAGGTGCAATCATAATAGTTCCGGTACTCATCTGCTCAGCCCTTTCCCCCGGTGATCAAAACGCGAAGGTATCTGCATACCTCCGCGTTTTTCGTGCGTTTTATCTCACTATACGAACCGATTCTCAGGTTTTAGCTTTTTGCTGCCGCCACGCTCTTGATCAACTGTAGCGCGATTTCGTTGCGCTGAATCTGGTTTGTCCCTTCATAAATCTGCGTGATCTTGGCATCGCGCATACGTTTCTCCATCGGGTACTCTTTCATGTATCCGTACCCACCCATGACCTGTACGGCGTCCACGGTTACCTTCATTGCCACATCCGAGCAGAACAGTTTGCACATGGACGATTCCTTCGCGAACTTTTTTTCGCCCGAATCGACCATTCGGGCGGTGGCATACAACAGAGCCCGGGCCGCTTCAATTTCCGTAGCCATATCGGCAAGCATGTGCTGAACCGCCTGAAACGAAGAGATCGCTTCTCCGAATTGAACCCGTTCCCGGGAATACTTGAGAGCGTCGTCGAGCGCTCCGGCCGCAATCCCCAGCGCCTGCGCACCGACTCCCGGCCGAGAGTAATTAAGGGTGTTGATCGCGACAATAGATCCCATTCCTTCACGACTCAACACGTTTTCCTTTGGAATACGGCAATCCTGGAACACCAGTTCGGTAGTACTCGAAGCCCGAATACCCATTTTGTCTTCGTGTTTGCCGAAAGAAAAACCCTTGGTGCCTTTTTCCACAATAAAGGCCGTGAGACCGCGCGCGCCCTTTGCGGGATTGGTTTTGGCGACTACAGTGTATATCTCGGCATTTTCACCATTTGTAATCCACTGTTTCGTTCCGTTAAGCACATACTGATCACCATCGAGCTTGGCTGTTGTTTTCATCCCGAGAGCATCCGACCCGGCATTCGCCTCTGTTAGCCCGAAAGCAGCCATTTTTTTACCGGAGGCTATATCGGGAAGGTATTTCTTTTTCTGTTCATCACTGCCGAACAGCAGAATAGGAAAGGTGCCGAGTGCCGTAGCCGCCATTGCAAGTGAAATTCCGCCGCATGCGCGTGACAGTTCCTCGACGGCCAGACTCAATTCGAAAACGCCCCCACCGAACCCACCGTATTCCTCTGGGATATACAGTCCGCACAGATCCACTTCTGCGAGCGCCTGAACGACATCCCAGGGGAAAGTTCCCTTCTCGTCGTATTCTTCGCGAACCGGTACAATCTTCTTCTCGGCCACTTCCCGGGCGGTATCCACAATCATCTGCTGTTCTTCAGTCAGAAAGTAATTCATCCTCTGATGCTCCTTTGGATCGGGAAAGTAAATAGTCTTTGTCGTATTTTGCGAAGGCTTCCTGCGCCGCACGTTGCTGAGCGATCTTCTTGTTTGTCCCGGTTCCCCGCCCCATTGGTATTCCTGATATCTGTATCCCAACCGTAAAACGACGAGCGTGCTCCGGTCCGGTGGCGGCGATAACCGAATAGTGCGGCATACCGAATCCGTCACGCTGAGTCATTTCCAGAATGCGACTCTTGTAGTTCACATGGCGTTCATCACTGATGAAATCTTCGATTTTGCAGAAAAGAACCCGATTGAGAAAATTTCGCGACTCATCAAGACCGCCATCAAGGTATATAGCTCCCAGCACGGCTTCAAAAGCATTCGAGAGTATCGATTTTCTTTTCTGCCCACCCGATTTCTTCTCGGAGACCCCTAGAATGAGGTGCGGACCAAGATCCATATCCAGCGAGACTTCACCCAAAATCTTGCGACTGACAATCAGCGACTTCATTTTGGAGAGCTGCCCTTCCGGCTTACGGGGGTACTTGTAATACAGGTGCTCTGTCGTCAGACAGTTCAGCACGGCATCCCCAAGAAACTCCAGACGTTCATTCGAGTGAATACCGTCTTTGTCGTCCGGGCCGAGAAATGACTTGTGAGTCAGGGAAAGTATAAGATACGAGGGGCTCTTGAAATGGTAGTGTAATTTCTTCTCTACCTCACTTACGTCGGCGTGCGAAACGTGGGCCTTTTTACGGCCCATTAACCGAAGAAGCGGACCGAGAAATTTACCGGTCATTTTCCGAGGGAACATATTCTTTTATTATCACAGAAGCATTGTGACCGCCAAAACCAAATGAATTACTCATGACTGTGCCAACCGTCCGCTTGACGGCTTCATTCGGTGTGTAGTTGAGCCTACACTCCGGATCCGGATCTTCGTAGTTAATTGTTGGCGGTATGATATTGTCCCTGATCGCCATTACACTCGCAATACACTCTATTCCGCCCGACGCTCCAAGGAGGTGACCGGTCATTGACTTGGTCGAACTGACATTTACTTTCTCGGCATATTCACCGAATACAGTCCTGATCGCCTGAGATTCGAATTTATCGTTCTTGGGTGTCGATGTCCCATGTGCATTGATGTAGTCCACCTCGGACGGTTCAATCCGTGCACTTCTCAGCGCCATTCTCATCGCTCGGGCAGCCCCTTCACCTTCCGGCGCCGGTTCCGAGAGGTGGTGAGCATCGCCGGTAGCCCCGTATCCCAAAAACTCGGCGTAAATTCTGGCGTTTCGCGCCAGCGCGTGTTCCAGACTCTCAAGAACAACGATCCCTGCGCCTTCGCCCATAACGAAGCCGTCGCGCTTAATGTCGAACGGAGAACTGGCCTTTGTCGGTGATTCGTTTCTGGTTGATAAAGCCTTCATATTGCAGAATCCGGCCATTGCCAACGGAGTGATTGTCGCCTCTGTTCCACCCGTAACTGCCATATCCATCATGCCGGATTTGATTCCCATGAAAGCATCACCCATTGCATGAGCAGCGGATGCACACGCGCTCACGACACAGTAGTTCGGTCCCTTGAAACCATACTTCATTGATACCATGCCCGAGGCCATGTCGGAAATAAGCATGGGAATTAGAAATGGAGAAACCCTGCGCGGACCACGTTCAACCAGCTTTCGATGTTCCGTTTCCAAAGTCGACAGCCCACCAATACCCGATCCGATAATCGTTGCGCATCTCTCCATATCCTCACAAGACATGTCCGAAATATTAGCGTCTTTCACGGCCTGATCGGCTGCGGCCATTGCCAGAAGAATAAAACGATCCGTACGTTTTACCTCTTTGGCTTCAACGAATTCACTGAAATCGATATCATGAACCTGTCCGGAAATCCGGCACGACAAAGCAGATGCATCAAACGCATCGAGTACACCTATGCCTGATTTGCCGGAGCACAGAGACCTCCAGAAAGTATCAACATCGTTTCCCACCGGACTGACAACACCCATTCCGGTTACTACAACTCGTCTCGACATGTACCGCTTACCTTCCACGTATACTGATTGTGCTGAAACTACCCGGCCCTCCGAAGTCCCTAAGCATGCCGCACACCGCGGCAAGGCCACCATCCATATCGAAAAGACAGCTCTGTACGCTTGATTTTCAAAACCGGTCGGCAAATCATGTTGAGCATCGACGATTTGCCACTTTCCAAGCCGTCTACGGTAGTCTTGCCGGACCCGGAAGATAGCTTTATAGCAAACCGGCCGGCCGAAAGAGATCGAAAAACCCCTGCATTCGAACCCGCCGATGATGCATTCGGAGAAATCAATACCGTAACTACTATAGTTTGCTGTCCAAGTAGTCTATGGCATCTTTGACCGATTTCATTTTTTCGGCGTCCTCATCGGGAATCTCTATGTCGAACTCGTCCTCAAATGCCATAATCAACTCGACCTGGTCGAGAGAATCGGCGCCGAGGTCGTCAATAAACGAGGCCTGTGGTGTAATCTTCTCTTCACTAACACCAAGCTTCTCAGCGATGATCTGCTTGATTTTCCCTTCTCGTTCGCTCACGCTCTGCTCCTTTCAAGGATTTTTTCCAATGAAGTCCATATAAAATGCTAATTTGCACATTACATGACAAGACCACCGTCCACCGTCAGTACCTGACCCGTAATGTAGTCGGCAAGAGACGATGAAAGAAACGCAACCGCGTTGGCCACATCGGTGGGCGATCCGAGTTTGCCCAATGGAATGTTGGCGATCATGCGCTGCTTTTCATTCTCGGGTATACGATCCGTCATGGCGGTCGCAATAAAGCCGGGTGCCACAGCATTCACCGTTACACCTCGACCGGCCAATTCCCGTGCCAGGGTCTTGGTCAAACCAATCATACCGGCTTTCGAGGCCGAATAGTTCGCCTGACCGGGATTCCCAATCAGCCCTACAACCGAGGCTATATTGATAATTTTTCCGCCCCGAGCCTTCATCATGGGACGACAAACTTCTTTGCTGCACAGAAAGGCACTTCGAAGGTTGATATTCAGGACGGCGTCCCAATCTTGTTCCTTCATTCGCATGATCAGGCCGTCCCGGGTAATACCTGCGTTATTCACTAAAATATCTATTCCGCCAAAAAAATCGACAAAGGATTTTACCAATTTAGAGACATCGTCGCCGTTTGACACGTCCGCCTTGAACCCCTCGGCCCTGCGACCAAGGCCCCGCAACTCTTGTGCGGTAGCTTTAGCGGTTTCCTCATCAATATCACAGACAGCGACATCGGCCCCCGCCCCGGCCAGTTTCAAGGCGATTTCCTTGCCGATCCCGCGACCGGCACCGGTTATCAGTGCCTTTTTGTTTTCCAGCTCCAACATGCGAAAAACTCCGTTTGTTATGTTTGCGACCTGAATAATCAGTCGACGAGAGAATATAAATCATCAACCAATGAACAGGGGACGACCTTCAATTCCGAACAACATTTACGAGCCAGTCCACGAAGAACACTCCCCGGGCCAATTTCTATGGCTCGGTCGACCTCACAAGTACACAGGTACTCCATGGAGTCGACCCACCTTACCGGTGACGTCAACTGCTCGATCAGCAATTCCTTCAGACGGCCCGAATCATCCACGGCATCCGCGGTCACGTTCGTTATAATAGGACATCGAGGAGCCCTGAAGGTGACAGCTTCGATAAATGCCGCAAACTCTTCGGTAACCGCTTGCATCAATGGTGAATGAAACGCGCCGCTCACCGGAAGCGGCACAACACGCTTTGCGCCGGCTTTCCCAAGGCGTTCACCAGCCTCCTTGATTGCTTCGATTTCGCCGGAAATAACCGTCTGATCCGGGCTGTTTTCGTTGGCCGAAACCACGGTTCCATTCAATTCGCCCAGCACTTCCATTATTCTGTCTTTCGGCATACCAATCACGGCCGCCATGCTGCCGGGAGCCGTTTCGCCGGCTTTCGCCATCAACTCTCCACGCCTGGCGACCATCGTAAGCCCGTCGGAAAACGAGAATACCCCCGCGGCATAAAGCGCAGCGTATTCTCCCAGCGAATGGCCCAGACAAAAGGACGGGGTCACCCCTCGAGACATGAGTTCGTCGACCACAGCGCTTTCCACCGTGAAAAGCGCCGGCTGAGTGTTTCGGGTCTGGGCCAATTCATCCAGAGGTCCCTCAAAGCAGAGCCTCGAAAGGTCACGTTCAAGTATCGAATCCGCCTCTTTGAAACGATCCCGAATACCGCCGATCTTCTCTGCGAAGTCGGCTCCCATACCGACCTTCTGAGCCCCCTGCCCCGGAAAAAGAAAGGCATTCCTCATGCCGTACCCTCCTAAGTGTTATTTGTCGTCAAAAGTCTGGTTCCCGCCGAGTGGGCGGAGGATAAGATCGTGCAACATCTTAGTTTAGTTAGTGCTTGTCCGAAAAGTCCCTAAAACGGACGCTGAGCCTGTCGAAGCGCCCGTTTTAGGCTGAAATCGCCGGTTTGCTTCATCAATCCGAGCGAAAACAGGACTTTTCGGACGGACACTAATCGGTACCCACCGGCATAGCCGGTGGTTCGTTTCGCCCCATAGGGGCAAGAT